>JAPLSR010000242.1 GCA_026398545.1 Candidatus Sumerlaeota bacterium
TATACTCGCTTTTAAAGATTTGCCAACTCAAGCCGTCGGATTGCACCCAGGTAATGATGGCATTGCCATTATTGTCCATCGCCACTTGGGGATAATCGGCAAACGTTCCGTCCGGGCTGATATTGTCGGCAAGACTTGAGGGATTATGCCAGACGCCGACCCGATACTCGCTCTTGAAGATTTGGTTGTTCGAGCCGTCGTATTGCTCCCAGGTAATGATGGCATTGCCGTTATTGTCCATTGCAACTTGGGGATTAGAGGCGTTCTGTCCGTCCGGGCTGATATTGTCTGTGAGACTTGAGGGGTTCGTCCAGACGCCAACCCTATACTCGCTTTTAAAGATTTGCCAATTCGAGCCATCGGATTGATACCAGGTAATGATGGCATTGCCATTGTTGTCCATTGCCACCTGGGGATAATAGACGTCCTGTCCATCCGGGCTGATATTGTTGGCAAGAGTAAATGGATTTATCCAACCTTGGGTTACCAAACGATAATGCTTTCCATTAACAACCAATTCAACCTGTCCGGCAGCATTCACCTCAAACAAGGCATTAGTTCCCAGATTTATCTGGTCCCCAGGGTTGTTTAAAACACCGGCAAGCCCAAGCGCCTTGGTCGCAGTCGTGGACGTGTCTGAGTGTCCTGCGGTCCCTGCGGTGATGGCGTTCGCGGCATTCGTAGCATTCGTTGCAGAATCGGCGTTTGTTGCGTGCCCCGCATTGACGGCGTTCTCGGCATTCGTAGCATTTGTTGCAGAATCGGCTGTTGTTGCGTGCCCCGCATTCATGGCGTTTATTGCGAAACCTGCCGAAGTAATCCTCATCCGCTTTGCCAGATTATCACCTGCGATGTTGACATTCAGCCAGACGGAATCGCCGGAAAAAACTGATTCAGGAATCAGGTTGCCCGGATCATCGCCGATGAGTGTTGAATAAATCCCGTCGGCGTCGGGTGTAACCGTGTCCGAGTCGCTGAATCCGGCGCCCAGCTGGGTTCCGCCCGTTTCGGCGTCCCAGAATGTGAAAGTAACCTCCACGGGAGTCGTAACCGGCTTCCCCTGTTTGTCGGTCAGCATCCCCTGATAATTAATCAGGCGCGGTGCCGCAGAAAGGCTCATTGCAAGAGCCATAATTGCCAACGCCAATAACAATGTTTTCGCTTTCATTGCCGTCTCTCCTTTCAACAAATATTTGTGCAAATGGCTTTTCCCATGTCTTAAAAATTTTAATCCTGTTTAGAGCTTACAAAATTAAATACTCCCTTATTTCATCAATGCAAGGACATTTTTTAGCAAGCCTGAAACAACATTCTTACAATCCACAGACCCGGAGATATGCCCTGCCGGATTACACAGGTTCTCTCCCTTCCTTTTCACATAATCATTGATTTCGGGAAAATGTGATTGTATCGGACTCCTAATATCATTTGGGGGTATCTGAAAATGAAAATGCATCTTGAACCAATCGGAGCTATCGTATGTCTTATCTTATGCCTTTCTTCCTTTGCATCTGCGGCAACACTCAACATTCCGCCCCGCCCCGCCGGCGCCCTCAAGGGGAGCGAGTTTGTAAATCTCGTCACATTCATGACACAAGATGCGCGGGAGCAGAACATTTATAACCAGATTTCAATCGGCAACATCCCTGATTTTTACAGAACTCTGTGCGCTGTAACCGTTACAGCCAATCTCAGCGGACAGGACCACACTGTCATTTATTATGTCACGCCGGATTATCTCGCCATCGGCTCCGACGATGATTATTTCCTGTGCCCCATGACGCCCATATTGGCGCAACAGGTGGCAGACCTCCTGCAGTGCAGTCTGCCCACATGCAAGATGGTCGATGCCATCTGGACTCATGCGGCGGTCAAACTGGCTCCCGCTCCCATCCCTCCCAGCCCGCAAATGACCACCGTCCCCGTCTTCAACCAGCATAACACCATGGTATGGAACCAGCGGCAGCCGGTTTTATCGCAATTTCCGCTCGGCGCACTTGTCGGAGGCGACAAAAAGGATGTTGTCATCACAAACAGGATTTACACGGCGTCCCCGCCGCCGCGCGTCGCCATCTATGGCTGGCATCAGCTGAACGGGACACCCATTCAGCCCCTCACCACCGTCCATGCAAGCACATACGCCGACTACAGCCACGGCATCCGCCTTGCGAACCTTAAACTCCTTATGGATGGACAGGAAAAAACCATCCCGGAAGTCCTTGCCGACTCTGTCCTCTCCGCACTCCTCAGCGATGAGGGCGTCATCTCCACGCCCAGATATCCCACCCCCACGCCTCAGCCGACCCCGACACCAGCGCCCACCAATCTCGTCAAAAATGGGAGTTTTGAAGAGGGATTCACATCAGGGGTCGGAAATAACTGGACAAAATGGGAGGCGCCCGGCTCCAACACCATCACCTTCGGTCAGGCGAGTGTAAATAAACACGACGGGAGCTATTCCCAGTACTGGGCGCGCTCGGACACCTCACTCTTCAATGGAGGCATTTATCAGAAAATCACGGTCACTCCGGGAACAACATATAAAATCAGCGCATGGATAAAAAGGCAATCCCTCCTTACAGGGACATCCATGGAATTCGGTTACGACCTCTCCGGCGGCACGGACGGCATGGCGTCATCCGTTGTTTACACAGACCTGACAGGCGCAACAGACAACATCTGGGTTGCTTACAATGCCACGGGCACCTCGACAGGCGGCAACATCACCTTATTTGCCCGTGCAGGGCACACCGGCACGGCGGGCGGCACAAATTCCTACTTCTATCTGGACCAAATCAATATGATTGTTTCAGAGCCTACACCAACACCACCCATACCCCCCTCCACTCAAAATACCTACTGGAGGATGTATTAAGAGAGACAAAAAATGAAATTAATTCACCACAGTCCGCCTCAGGCGGACACAGAGTGCACAGAGAATTTCCAATATTTTCCCCTTATTCAATAAGAATAACTCCATAGTAGTTTTCAGGACATGTGCGCGTCCTGACAACATCAATGGGGAATCCATTAGCCCTCGCCGTGGCATAGACGTCAATGCCGGATGCCTCCATTGCGGGGCGAGCCTCCTCAGGGTGCCGGCAGAACTTTGGACATCTCTCGCACAGATGGCATGGTCCCGCTCCCATCCCGTATGCCTTGTAATATCCATCCAGAAATATCTCCCGCTCCAGCGTGGCAACCATTGAGCGGATATCGGAGTATTCATCCCCGTGGATAAGGAGGGCGCGCTGATAATCGGCAAGCATCCGGCGTGTCACTTCCGGCGTGGGGGAATAAGGCGGACATGTCAGTCTCCGCCCATACCCACCGCAGCCAAACTGGCATTTCAGCCTGACCCACTCGGCAGTGACGATACTTTTTGCCGAAATTATCTTTGCATCCTTCGCCCCAAGCTCCCGCGCCCTCTTAATATACCTCTCATCTGTCTTCATCCCTGAGCCCTCCTCTGAACACACGCCGCAAAAACATAAAAGGTGTAATTTACAGAATTATATATCACAATAAGGACAATAATGATTATCGTCAATAGAATATCTCTCGCAGAGAACGCAGAGGGCGCAGAGACAATAATTAATATATACTTTTTTTACCTTGCAAATATGCCCTTGTGAACGTCATATCATTATTAAATCTTGAGGAAATTCACGACATGGCTGAAAAGTTCAGTCTCAAGTTTATCCTGAATGGAAAGCCCGTGGAGGCGGAAATCCCCCCAAACACACTCCTCGTTGACATGCTCCGCAGTCATTTTGGACTCACAGGCACCAAGGTGGGATGCGGGACGGGGGAGTGTGGAGCCTGCACGGTTCTCCTGAATGAAAAACCTGTGAATTCCTGCCTCATACTCGCCATTCAGGCAGATGGTCACTCCGTCACCACCATTGAGGGACTGCCGGAGGACGCAAAGCCAACACCCCTGCAGAAGAGCCTTGTTGAAGAGGGGGCAATCCAGTGCGGATTCTGCACGCCGGGCTTCGTCATCTCTGCCACAGCGCTCCTTCGGGAGAATCCCTCTCCCACCGAGGATGAGATTCGCACCGCTATTTCAGGCAATCTCTGCCGTTGCACCGGATACCAGAGGGTTGTTCAGGCAATACAGAACACGGCGAAAAAGATATCCGGTTCATGAGACAAAAGCTAAGGATTGTATATATAAATATTCCTGCATTGTTTGAAAACTGTGTAGTATCGCCGATGCATACTCATGAATATCTCACTATCTGACATAGAGAGGCTGGGTATCTTCCGGGAGGAGGTGCTGGGGCGAGTTTTTGAGGGGAGTCTGCGCGATTCCGACCGGCTGTTAATTGTGAAGGAATTTCTCCCGCCGTCCACCCTTGACAAAAAGAGCCGCGTGAGACTCCGTCTTAGATTTTTTGAAGAGTCCAACGCCCTGAAGGGGATTCTAAATCCCTCAATCGCCATCCCCATTGGCATCATTGACGATGAAGAAAGCGCCTGCGTCATTTATCACCAGCCTGTCGGCATCCCCTATTACAATTTTTTAAGTTCAAAGGGACACCTGACACACCTCGATGCCCTCCATCTCCTCAAACGCATCGTCAATTGTTACGCCCTTCTCGCAAAAAACGGCATTCACCGGTATAATGTCATTCCAAATGATTTCTTCATCACGGAAAATAATGCCGTCCAGATGGTTGACACCACATTTGCCGCATTTGACAGACCATCCGGTCTCTTCGATGCCGGGCTCCTCTCCGGCGACCGCTCATTTTATGCGCCGGAACAGATTGTAAAGGGCAAAGTCGGGGAAAGGGCGCTCATTTTTTCGCTCGGCTTACTCTTTTACCACATCCTGACCGGCGAAAGACTTTTCACCGCCCCATCGCCCATCGAGACCCTTTCTCTCATCCTCACAAAACCCTATCCTTCCCTGCCGGAGAAAGTTTATGCCTCCACTGAACTGGAAGACCTTGTCCGACGGATGCTTCACAAGGATGAGGCAAACCGGTTTGCCACTCTCGAGGAACTGGATAAGAGAATAGATGAGGTAACAGAGATGAAAATGGTGGTGGAGACATTACACCAGAACAGGAAAGAGGCAAGGAGGGAAGAGATTATCAGGGAAAAAGAGGCGGCGTCTGCAGAAGTCCTCCCGCCATCAAGGAGAGGCGCAAAATGGGCGGCGATTGCTGTCTTTGCCATTATTGTATGTCTTATATTCTGGTTCACACTCCTGAAGCCCTCTTCGGGAAAGACGGTCAGGCATCCCTCCACCGACCTCAACCTGACCAGGGCGCGCCAGGCGCTTGATAAAAGCGATTGGGACACGGCGCGGACGCTGACTCAGGAAGTCCTGAAAAATGAAGGAAAAAATCCGGTGGCAAGTCTTATCCTTGGTGAGGCGTATTTCGGTTTGCAAAATTATGAGGAGGCAATCCGGCATTTCCAGGACGCAGGCAAATCGCAAGATGAGAGCGTGTCTTTCCGCGCCGGTGTCTTCCTCTCCGATTGTTACGTCAGGGTTGGGCGCCACAGAGAGGCGGAAAAACAACTCCGCCGTATGCTGGACGCCGCAACATCCGAAAGGCGAGACACTATCATTTCCCTCCGCAAAAAATTAATCGCCCTCTGCCTTGCTGAAGCGGAAAGGCTTGCGCAATCATCCACCGATGACAATTTACTGCGCACAAAAGTGGGGGATTTTCAGTATGTGGTGGAGAGAATTGACGCCGGTGCAGTGGAACTGGAATTTTTCCGCGGCGTGCTCGCCTCAACAGATAGTGATTTAAAATCCGCCCTCACCCGCATATCCGCATACTGCGCCGCCCGTCCACAGGATGCCGCAGCGGCGAGTTTCCTCGAAAAGCTGAAGGCATTAAACCGCTGATGGAAATTTAACCACCCATTGCGGATTTGTCTTTCAACCAACCTCTTCCAGTTCACGGTTGGGGATTTCCAGCTCCCGGCGGAGCTCATTCATATCCTTAGGTTTGACAGTGAGTTTCATATAGGAGGCGCACATGCCGTAAATGAGCCAGGTCAAAAGACCCGGAGCGCCAATGGGGATGAAGCCGAAAAGCCCGAATATGTATGGCGCCAGAAACAGGGCGATGAGGGCGGCATTGATGCCGTGGTAATAAGAAACCGGCGGCTGCTGACGCCATCCCTGATACAAGAGGACTAAGAGAAAGGCGGAATAGGAAAGAAATGCGAACAATCCTGTCAACCCGGATTCATAGGCAACCTGAAAATACAAGCTGTATGGATGCGACTTTGACTCCAGCACCGCGCCCGGACGAATAAACCAATAAACATCATTGAACTGCTTCCACCCATAACCGGTGCCGATTAAGGGATTGCGCCTTATCAGTTCCCCGACAACTCCCCAGCGCTCCAGCTGAAGTGAGACCCTGGAGGCAGGGTCGGCGTATGTCGCGGGTCGGACAATCTCCAGATAATACTCCTTCACCACGCCCGGCATGAATAATATTAGAAGCAAAAGGATGACTAACAGGGTTATGAAATATTTCCGCCTGGTCAGGATAATCAGAGCCATAGTGGTGAGAAAGGCTGTGATAAAGCCGCTCCGTGAGAGGGTAAAGAGGAGCGCCCCGAATGTGATAATCCCCGTGGCGGCAACCCAGCGGCGCGATATCCGCCGCACAGTTATAAAATATTGCACCATTACAATCTGTAACCCGACCACAAGAAAAAAGGCGGTGTTGTGATAATGGTCAAAGGGAAACTGCACATGATGGAGGAGATTCAATGTCCCGGGCGCAAAAAGACGCACCGCCTCCTTCCGCACCAGCCAGTTCTGAACCGCATAACTCCCTAAGGGATAGACAACCCCCTGCACCACAACCACAAGGGTGACAGTTAGAACTGCCAGATATGCCGTCATGACAAGCTTCTTGAAACTCTCAAAAGAGCGGAAATTATCGGAGAGGCAAAGATATATGAGAAGATAGGCGGCAAGCCCTTTCCTCAGCTGTGCGAAACTATCAGCCGGGAAATAGGATAAAAAGGCTGACAGTAGCACAATAAAACCATACACCCCCAGCGTGAAATCAAACGCCCGCTTTGTCTTTAAGCGCGAGATTGTGGGGCGGAATGGATATTCCCTATTGATGATGAAAAGTATAAAGAAGGCGAAAATTCCCATCTCCCAGGAAAAAAGGCGAAACACCTCGCCAAAGGGTCTGCGCCCGAAAAGAAGGGTCGCCAGCGCCGCAATTGCCACCATCATGAGATATTGCAGAAGTGTCCGCACCCACTGCCGACGCGAACTCTGGAAGAAAATCTTTGTGAACCATGCCGTGATGGGAATAACCTGAGCTATATAATACACAATGAGGGCATCCCTTTCAAGAAGGAGGGCAAAGAAGAGAAAACAAATACCCACCCGCGCAACGGCATCGCATATCCCGAACAGGGTCTCCCTTCCACTTCTATCAGTCATGGGTAAAAATTCCTATAAAATTGCTCTTACCACCAAGACGCCAAGAGCGCCAAGACACTCAAAATTTGGGGGACCAATTCATATAAACAAAAGACTTTGAAATACTCTGGAAGGATTTGTCAACCCGAAGAATTGATTAGCGGACGGAAATCTCAGCGGTGCGGCTTATCCGCGCCCGCCGAAGCGTCTTGTTCTGCCAAAACGCCTTTCTTGACGGCTATCAACTCCTTATAGACCTCATCATCGATTGAATCTCACGAACTCTTGAGATGCACCCGAAGTAAATACCATCCACAGATTACGCAGATTGCGCAGATGATATATTTTTGAATATTTTATCTGTGAATATCTGTGAAATCTGCGGATAAAAAAATATTATCATATCACGAACTCTTGAGATGCACACATCCCTGTCAAATATGCCAAATGGGACTTGACGGTTCGTCCGCATGATGCCATTGGAAGAAAAATCTTTGTAATGACATTTTACCCGGCGGTGAATTTTTATCCCATAATCCCTGCCCATGCGAATATTGCTTATCAATTATGAATATCCCCCGATAGGCGGCGGCGGCGGCGGAGATGCCACAAAGGGTCTTGCCGAGGGCTATGCTAAAAGGGGTCATGAGACCATTGTCCCGACCGCACGCTGGAACGCCCTGCCCCGATTGGAAAAGGTGAATGACTGCCTTGCCATCCACAGGATATTCGCCTTCAGAAAGGCAATTGCCCACTGCACGCCGCCCCGTATGCTTGCCTTCATGCTGCTGGGCATTCCGCCCGCCATCCGGCTCGCCCGCAACTGGAAACCGGATGTTATCCACTGCCATTTCGCCGTCCCCGTCGGGTTTATCGGGCTTGTTGTAAAAAAGTTTATTGGCATTCCTTATGTAGTCACACTCCATGGGGGCGATATCCCCGGTCATCTCCCCGAGCAAACGGACAGGTATTATGCCCTTGTAAAACCGCTGGCGAATCGGGTGGTGAAAAGTGCCTCTTTCTGTGTTGCTGTCGGGGCGGGGCATCGCAAATTATTCTGTGGAGGTCTATGGCGGGGGACCTCTCGAACGGGAAATGAAAACCCTTTCCACAAATTACGAGTTGAACCACCGCATCCGGTTCATGGGGTGGGTCAGGCGCGAGGAGTTGAGAGTGAGGCTCGGAGAGGCGGACATCTTTGTCATACCCTCCGATATTGAGGGGATGCCGCTGGGGTGTCTTCAGGCGATGGCGAGCGGGCTTGCCATTGTGGGCAGTCGCGCACCCGGCATAAGTGAGGTGGTCAGGGATGGCGAAAACGGCATCCTTGTTGAGGTGGGAGATGTCAGGGGGCTTGCCGATGCCTTATAGCGCCTTCTCAATGACCGCGCCTTGATGAGAAGGATGGGAGAGCGGGGGCGGCAGATCATCTTTGAGGAATTCCGCTGGGATGTGATTGTGGAGCAATATCTGAGCCTATTCGGACGGCTCAAGGCGGAAAAAATATCATGAATGAAGAAAAAATAAAACTATGGCGGGAACGACATTTCAGATATCTCCTCCTTGCCATTTTTCTCCTCGGGGCGTTTTTGCGTTTCTACAAGCTCGGGGAAAAGAGCCTCTGGTTTGATGAGATACGCACCTATGACGACGCACGTTCCACCACATATAACTTCTGGGCAAAGTCTCAAATGTTATATTTCATCACGGTGGGTTTTTTTCTCCGGTTTGGGCACAGTGAGTTCTGGCTCAGGTTCGTCTCTGCCCTTTTCGGGGCGCTTGCGGCTCCGGTCATATATATTGCCGGCAAGGAGACATTTGACGACAGGCGCGTTGGACTCCTCAGCGCCTTTTTTATTGCAATGTCCAATGTGCATCTCGCTTTTTCTCAGGAGGCTCGTTATTATGCTGTCATGTTTTTCCTCTCTGCTCTATCCCTGTTTCTTTTTGCGAACTTCTTGAAAAGACAGAACATCATCAGCCTTCTCCTTTTACCGCTCGTCTGCTTCACAAATTATCTTATCCATCCCACGACCCTTGTGTTTTCGGGGGTGCTCTTTGCGTGGGTGCCTTTTTCCCTTGTGACCTGTGCGCAGGGCAGGGCGATGCTTCTTGCGCTCTGGAGGCGTGCCATATCGCTCTTTTCCTCCCCAAATAAGGCGGGAAAGAAAAAGAAAGGAAAGGCTTTAAAAAAAGGGAGCGCCAGAGAGGGCATGACCGGCGGGAGGGCTTTGAAAATTGCCCTGATGTCCGCAGTGATACTCTGTCTCCTCATCATTGCCTTGTGGAGCCTCAGGCATATACTTCAAATAATCCGCAACAACACCAGGCAAATCAGATGGTTCAGGGCGCCCGCCCCGGGGGTCAAGGCAACCTTTGATTTCTTTTACAAAGACCACTTTATCTATTATGGTCCCGCTGTTCAGCCCGATAGACTGCTTCATCAATACATCTTATTTTTCTTCATCCTGTTTTCCATCGTGGGATACATTCGGGCGCTCATCAAACAATTCCCCTTCGCAAGTTTTGCCATTGTCTGTATCCTTGTCACATTCACCATGCTTTTCTCCTTCCCTATGGGACAGGTCTATGCGAGCAAATACATCTTTTTCGTCTATCCCGCCAATATAATGTGCATCATGTATGGTTTTGTCTCAGTTGTGGATTTTTCTAAAAAGAGGCTTGTCGGCGGATTGGGGTTGAATCCCCGCCTTGCCGCCATCCTCCTTTACTCCCTCTTTCTTGTGCCGCAGACGTATAAGGAACTCCGTCTCAATAGAGGGCATTATCTCTGGATGAGGATGGATGTCAAGGGGGTGGTGCGTGAGGCGGCGCATCGTTTCAAACCAAAGGACATCATAAGCGCCTACGGGTTGACCGCCACCACGGTGCGCTATTATGTGGATTATTACGGGATTCCCGCCTCCCAATACAAGGAATTGAAAGGGGAAAAGGGCGACGGCTCGCGCGCCGTGAACGTGCTCCTCAATGCGGCGCTCTCCGGCGGCAACGTCTGGTTCATCTTCGGCTGGCCCCATGACATCCGTCCTCACCTGAAAGAATGGGTGGAGAAGAATTTTGAACTTGTTTACAGATACAGGATGCTCACCCAGCAGCCGGAATATGATGTCACCCTCTGGAGGTGGAAATACCCTGGCATGGTGCTATCCGAGGAGATGCCGGTTTCCCTGAAGATTGCCTTCACGCCAACCGGTGGTGAATGCGGTCCAGCCGTCGCAGCCGCTTTGGCGGAGCCGGCCTGGGCTAAAGCGGAGACAGAACTCTTCGCCCACCACGATATTGATGGACTCCTGACATTTGCAGGAATGCCCGAAGATATTCCCACATCCGCAACGCTCAAAATTCTCTTGAATAATAAGCCAATCGCCACCGTTTTTAAAACGGACAATGCCTCAACGGAAACCCTCCGCGCCTCTTTAACCCTTCCCTTCGGTCTCAACCATCTCACCCTCCTCAGCAGACCTGTCCCCGAGGCAAAACTTCTCAAGTTCCTACTCGCCGCCGCCCATCCCGAAAACCGGTATTTTCACGCCGCAGGGTTTGACTTCAGCACCCCATCCTATGATATTGAATGCCGCTCTGAGGGTGGCTCCTCCTGTCTCTTAATGCCTTACAACGCCTTCGCCTCATACAGAGCCTTTATTCAAAAGCCGGGCGTATATGAGTTCGGATTAAGGGCGAAAAATGACGCCTCGGGTCCCATATGTTACCAGATTGAGGTCGATGACTCCCCTGTCGGGATTCTTGCCTTCACAAAAGGGGATGACTCATGGGAAGTGGAAAAATTTCCCCTGAAATTTCCCGTCGTCGCCAGCCATGTCATCACCGTTTATTACATCAACGACACTATAACGGCAAAAAAGGACGCTAAAACTAATAATAACTCCTTTATTTCTAATTTGTTTCTTGAAAAGGTGCATGAGGGGGGGATGGCGATTGACCAGAGGCTTAACATTTCCGATGAGACGCTTGTGCCCCTGTCGAAATATATCTCAGGCTTGCGCCTTGTCGCCTCTCCGGGCGGTGTCCCGTGGCAAGCCATGGGGTATGAAAACCCTTCAAATGAGAGGATTGAGGTCGGCGGAAGGAAGTATGACGCCTTCAAGGGTGATATCCCCTATAATTCCACGGGCGCCAATTTCTTATCCCCGCCGGTTCCCGTGCGCCCCGGACAGTTGTTATATTTCACCATCAAGGGGCGGGTCAAAAACTTAGGAAATCACTCCTCCAACGTCCAGCTGATTTATCTGGACGCAAGTCAGCAGATAATCGGCTCAGAATCGGTGAACGCCCAGGGACTGACAGGCACTGTGGATGAGGTCAAATTCATCTGCTTAAAGAGCGTGACGCCGGGGATTTCTCAAGTGGTGGTTAATTGCGCCGTGTATGCAAATGGCACCAGACCTTATATTTCCACGGGACAGGTCTTCTTCTATGATTTCCTCGCAGACAGGGAATTAACGCGGAATTTTTGAGGCATGAGCCGATGCCGTCATCAGGCGAGGTTTCACACCTTCAAACCCTGATTCTGCTCAGCCACTCTTCCGTATCCGGTCCGATGTGAATGATTTCAGGCTCCGGGGGCGCTTCTTTTCCAGCCGTCGCTAGCGCTTTGGCGGAGGCGGCCAGGAGGTCCTTGCGCGCGTAAATCAGGAACTCCGTTTTGTCTATCGTGTTTTTCGGGCGCAAAATCCAGCGGAGCTGATAGCGCTCCTTGAAGGCGGGCTTTTCAAAACTATCCGCAATCGGATGGAGGAGCGGGCGCTTTTCACTCAGGAATCCCATCAGCACAAGGTAGTCCGGCTGGGGCTTTCTGGATAAAAGGAGTTCAACCGAATACCCCCTGCGGGCAAACTCCGGGTCTGTGAGTCCAAGAAGGTCAAGAATCCTCTGTTCGGAATAATAACCGAACTGACCTATCTGGTCAGCCCCGATAAGGGCATCTGCGGGCAGATTCTCCCTGCACCACGTTCCCGCCTCCGCGTGCAGCAAAATCGGTTGCTCATCAACATACCACTTGAGCCGCGCGGTGAAATTCCAGCTTGAGAGAAACTGAAATGTCCGGGAATGAAGTCTTGAGCGCGGGGCATCGAGATTGTTGGAGGTGTAAAAGTTTAATAGCTGAAACATGACAAAAAATCCGATGATGAGGGGGAGATTATCCTCCACACGCATCTTCATCGCCCGCAGGAATTCCTGCACAAGAATAATCAGTATCGGCACAAGGGGCATGTAATGCTGGAACGGCTCCGCCTGCACCTGCCCGATGGCAATCGTGAAAAATAAAACACCGCCACCGAGCAACATGGGAATCACGAGTGAGCGCTGAAGCTCCCATTCCTCCTTGTGATAGGTGAAAACCGCCAGAAGGGCAAAAAGCGGAATATACGACCATGAAATGATAAACTGGAGGAACATGTGCAGACTGGGATTATACAGGAAATTCAGCGGGTCGGTTTTTGCATACACGGAGTTGGGGAAAAGGGCGCCGTAATAGACAAGTCGCCAGATGATGAACCCTATCACAACGGTTAGATACGGCGCAAAGAATCGGAAGCGCACCCAGGGCAATGAATATGGAAATTTCTCCGTTCGGCTGTATGCGATATCCAGAAACAGCATGGGAACAAGGAGCCAGAAATAGATGAATCCCTCTGGACGCAATAGCGCCATGGCGGCAAAGGCGAACGAGGAATTGGCGTAATTGCGCCGCTTGAAACTGAACGCCGCCCAGATGAATAAAAAGGTGTAAAAAGAGGTCTCCAGCCCGCGCCCGGCATGATAATGCAATATGGGGTTGAAAAAGAGCAAAAACGGGGTGGCAAGATATATCCAATCTATCTTGCGCTGCAACTTCTTCAGACTGTAATACGAACCCACCCAGACAAGTAAAATCGTGCTCACAAGCCCCAGAAACTTGGAAACAAGGATGGGAGAAAAGCCCATCCAGCGGAAAAGCGAAAGCATCATCACCCATAAATAATCTGAATACCCCTCCACACGCTCGCCAGTATTATAGACCAGACCATGTCCCGAAATAAAATTTTCCACATACCGAAACGAGATGAAGCAGTCCTCGCCTATGTGATTGTGTGTGATGATAAGATAGGGGGCAAGCAGGATGCAGAGAAAAAAAATGATGATATTATACAGGGGTCTTTTCAACATGGGTGAAGAGGGTCCTTTCCCTTACCAAACACGCCAAAGAAAATTGGTGATTTCACACACATGCGTCAAGCTTTTTAGAGGAAGAGTGAAAGACAATTCCACTTTTACGCATCCCGGCGTCCGCCTGAGGCGGATTGTCATCCGGGCGGTTAATTCATTTTGACAGGAGCCCCGATCCAGCCGTCGCTAGCGCTTTGGCGGAGTCGGCTACCCGCCCGCGAAGGGTAATGTCGTCAGTGATTATAACCATCTCGGTTAGCTTCACATCATCCATCTGAAATATGAATGCGCCCTTTTCAGGCTTTAAAACGACAGGATGCACCGAAGGATACCCCACGCGGAAGGCATCCACCGGTTTCATCCAGGGCGGTGTGCGAAATGTGACCGTCGCCTTCTTCACCGGTTCATAATACGTCCCAGCCCTGTCGGAAGCGTGGTCGCGGTTGATAAAAACCAAAACAGTGGTATGGGCGCCGCAAAAAAGAGTCCTCGCCATCAGCCAGGATGGCTTTGCGCTTGTAAAAGGGTCTGTCATCTTCCTGCCCCAAGCCGCGGGATGTGAGGTTACAAGTAGAGACTCCACGGCGCGCGCCTCGGCATTGAGCATCCTCATCTCATTCATCATGGCAATAGCGGCGGGGTCGTCCGAACCGCACCCCTTAAATTCACCGTAAGGTGTGAACCACCAGTATGAGATTCCCTTCGCGCCGGCGGCGAGGGCGCAATAAAACTCAATCCGTTTCTCCTCGGGCGTGCCATAGCGGAAGACACGATTCTCAATCTCATGTGAGACGGCGTTGAGGATGATATGCAAGGGATGCGGCTCACAGCCAGCCCGCGCCATCTCCGCCGAGGCATAAACACAAAAGGGTGTATAATATCGCCCCAGCCAGCCCGGATGACGCCAGTAAACATCCTTCAGATGTGCCTGATAATACGGGTCAATGGATAAGATATCCGCTAACTGCCCATACATGAACCAGTTCTGCGGCTTGTAGGTCTCATCCAAATTGAGAAGCGTGAGTGTGCGCGGGTCTGTGGCAACCCATCTCCCCTGCCGTTCCGCAAGCCCCTGCGCATAAGTCCCGAGTCGCCTGTCGTTGGGCAGGTTATTCACGGCATATTCGTGGGCATCAGGTTCGTCTAATAAGAATCTCGCATACAATACAGGACTGCGGCAGTCCGCCTTGTTCGGGTCGCGCGCAAGAAAATGAAGTCCCATCTCCCCCATGAGTTTCAACCCCTCCGACCCCTCCAGAAAGCCTGTGTGGCTCCCTGCCATGCTCATGTGAGCATTGAAGAGATGGTCATGAAATGCGGCGCATGTGTCGCGCGCCTGTTCAGGCACTGTCGCCCCCCTGTTTCGATACCCCCACATACCGAGGGCAAAAAAGGCATCCCGCGCGCGGATAATGGCGGCGGCGCTCCGACCCGACCGGTCAGTTACGGCAACATAATGAAAAGAGCCGTATTCCCAGGGCGGGGATAAAGGAATCTCAACAGGCAGGAACCCGGCGCAACTCGCCAACGTCCCCGTGCTTTCAGCATCCATTCTTTTCCCATCGAGGAAAATCTCCTTCAGGATAAAATCTGCGCCCGCCCTGTCACGGATGTATAGAAACAGCCGGTCTATCTTATCACTGAAGGAGATGGAGGCAATGGTGAGCGTGGCGGGGGTTGTTGAAATCCTGACTGGAGGTGTCAAGCCATCGCCGGTCTTCAGCCGCAGGGAGAGAACCTTTTCATCTGTCACGTGGCGAAACCTCACAGTCGCCTCCCCGTATGCGCCCGCCGGTAGAGGATTTGGTCGCACCTGGAACCAGACCGGTTCTCCGAGTTTGTCCAGCCGAGCCACAACATCGGGTGGTGTGACGGATGAGTCATTCAGATGATAGCTTGCAGCCCGGATTCCCCTATGCTCTCGGTGTCTCGGTAAGAGATGTTCCGCAAGGTTAATCTCATTTACAAGGACGCCATCAATAGCGGTTTCATGGGGCAATGTATTCTGAAAAAAGAGGCGCAGTGTAGCGCCCGACGGCACAAGCTCCCCGTAAGCCTTCCCCTCGCCCATGCCGTATTTCAAATCATACCCGTCGATAATCCAGGGCAGGAGTTGCGGAAGTTCCGCGTCGGGCAGAAATTCAGAAGTTGTTATCTTGACTTCCGCCGGAGCGGGCGAAAGCGACAACATTACCATCATCAGGACACAATATTTGACAAATCCGGAATTTCTCATTTGAAAACCCCTTGCATATAATGTAACAAATTTTTCACAATTATCCGAAAAATAAAGAAAAAACTGCGCAGGAACAGATGGAATTGATAAATATGTATAAAATTAATTCTGACCTGCATAAGCTTACTACCCCTCCCGCGTGTCATATATGATGAACACCTCATGAGGTGGGGGAGACATCCTGTGGATGACGCAACGCTGGCACGGGCGGCAGCTCACGGCGAACAGGACGCCTTTGCAACTCTGTTCGAACGCTATAGACATCTTGTCTATTCCATCGCATGGAAAATCACCCTCAATGTGGAGGATTCTCTTGATGTGACGCAGAATGTCTTCGCTCGCCTTGCGGAAAAAATAGGGAGATATCAGGGTCGGGGGGCGTTCCGCTCATGGCTTGCTACAATTGCGGCAAATGAGGCTGTCAACATCCTCCGCCGTCCCGAAAGGCGCTGCGAAATGCCAACGGAACCTGACATTATCGCATCCATCATTGACGAAAAACATGCGGGCAACAATCCGCAAAAAACCATTGAGACGCAGGAGCGGCGGGATCTGGTTGAAAAAGCCATGGCAGGGCTCTCCCCACAACAGCGCGCTATCT
>JAPLSR010000279.1 GCA_026398545.1 Candidatus Sumerlaeota bacterium
GAGGTGCTTGGGGTGAACCGGATAACCGCCACAATTTATCCCGGAATCACCGGACTTCTCGGACCGAACGGCGCGGGGAAAACCACCCTCATGAACCTCATCTGCGGGCTGTTGCGCCCAAGTCAGGGAAGTGTCCGCATATTTGGTAAACCTGTCTGGAATAACCCGAAAATCTTGAGCCGTATCGCCTATTGCACACAGTATGACAGCTTTTATGAGCGCATGACGAGCTTTGAATTTCTCTACTTTCTCCTTTCTGTGCGCGGTTATGACAGGGCAACCGCAAAATTACTTGCCGGGCAGGCGCTGGAAAGGCTGAAACTCCATGATGTCATGAATAAGCGCCTTGGCGGTTTTTCCAAAGGGATGCGCCAGCGGGTGAAGGTCGCACTTGCCCTCGCAGATAACCCGGAAATCCTTGTTCTGGATGAACCGCTGAACAGTCTGGATGTGATAGGGCGGCATGAGATGATGGAGCTTATCAAATCTTACGGTTGCGAGGGACGCAACGTCCTCATCTCAAGCCATATTCTGCACGAGATTGAGGCAATGACGGATAACATTCTTATGCTCTCGCACGGTTATCTTCTTGCGGAGGGTGATGTTCGGGAAGTGCGCGGGCTCCTGAAGCAACATCCGCATAAGATTTATATCCGCTGTGACGCACCGCGTCGTTTCGCCTCGCTCCTTTTTGAGATGAACGGCGCGCATAGTGTCCAGCTTGACCCGGACGGTGAGGGATTGGTCGCCCAGACGTTCGACTTAGACTCCTTTTGCCATCGCTTGAATGATATCGTGTTGAATAATCACATACATGTGAGCCTTGTTACCGTATCGGATGAAAGCATCCGCGCCGTTTTTGAATATCTCACGGAGAGTGCCCATGTCTGAACCTTCTCAGAGCCGGAAGGATTCATCGGACGGAAAAAATCGTTCGTCCCACAGACTCTCATCTTCCGAATTGACGGATTTCTCCCCGGGTCGTCAGAGATTCCGACAGGCTTTGACCATCATCAATTTAAGCGTCCGGCGATACCTCTTCACGCGGTATATGGGGGTGCTCATCTTTCTTGGTTTGACACCCTGTCTATTCGCAGGCATGATTGCCATCGCCAAGATAATCCAGGAGGGATACGGGCGCCAGCCGCAAATTTCCGAGATGAATCAGTTTTTGCAGATGGCGTTTCGCCTGATTTATATCCATTTCATCATCTTTTTTGTGGCGATTATCTTTGGTTTTACACTCCTTCGCAAGGAGGTGGATGACCGCACGCTTCATTACCTCTTCCTTCAACCCGTCAGCAAGACACTTGTCATCCTTTCCAAATATGTGGCGTTTGTTATAGTAACCTGGATTTTTCTCTGCGCCACATTTCTCCTCATGTATGTTATTATGTTCATCCCGTATGGCATTGGTGTGATGGCTAAGGATTTATTTGAAAGCGGCAGGGCGGTATCACTTGTAGAGGAATGTTTTGTCATGCTTGTGGCGCTTGCGCTTTACGGCGCTATCTTCATGGTGATGGGGACGCTCTTTAAATCCGCATGGTTTGGGGCGATTTTCTACCTGTGGGAGACGGCTCTGCCCTATCTGCCCTCCACGTTTAAATTTTTCACCGTTTCAAACTATTTACAGGCTATGACACCGGAGCGGGGCGCAATTGCGCCGCAACTATTCGAGCTTTATGGCGAAATGCCCGGACCATTGCATTGTGTCATAGCCATTGTCCTCATCCTCACCGTCTTTATTAGTCTCACCGTTTTCCTTATCCGGCGTTACGAATGCCGGTATGCTGAATCTTGAGAAATCCCCCTCCAAATTTATTTTTAATCCATGTCAACTTTTTCTTGACACGCTCGTCATAAATAGCAGTTATTCTATAAAAATAGAATAAATACTATTGAAATAGAAAGGGGAAAAAACAATGGGGCGCAGACCCAAAGAGATGAAGGGGGGAGTGGAAGAGCTGACACCTCTTGAATTCACCCTTATGCAGATTGTCTGGGTTCGGGGCAGCGCCACGGCGGCAGAAATCGCTGAAGCCCTGCGGAAATCCCGCCCTCTGGCTGATACCACAGTCCATACGATTCTTGCCAAACTCCGGAAAAAGGGATACATCGAACCTGTTCCCACCATTGAACGGGCGATTCGTGAGGAAATTCGGAAACTCCTTAAACATTCAAAGAAAAAAGGGGGTAGAAATAAATGAATTTATCGTTATTCCTGAAAGGCGCTATGGACTCAGTCTTGCGAAATCATGTGTCCGCACGGCTTGTCATGGCGAGTATTGATTTTTTTCTGATAGCCGCATTTGTGGCGCTCCTGGTCAAGGTCTTTCGCATCAGCGCCCCGCGGTTCAAAGCCCTTTTGTGGCTTCTGGTTCTTGCCAAAACGAGATTGGCGCTCTAGATTGGGGCTCCCTTGCCTGTTATTGGCGTCGGGCAGCCCGCCGTTGGGCTCGCTTCACTTTCGCCCGACAACGGCAAATCGCTGGATGATTTTATAGCGGCGAAATTGGATGTGGAACGAATGAAAATGGCATCACAACCGCCCGCCGCTGTTTCCTCCACCCGGATGGCTCCGTCTTCTGAAAAAAGTCCCGCTTCATCCTTGAAAAAATCAACGGCTGTTTCTTACCATGCGCTCATCACGGCAGATATCTTTCTCATCGGCATCTGGTTTTTGGGAATTCTGCTGTTAATTATTCTGACCATACGCGACCATGTGCGCATTCACGGCATCTTTGCGCGCTCGAAAATTCCGGACAATCAACTACAGATCCTGTTCAACAGGCTGGCGGGGGAGATGGAAATCCGGCGCGTTCCAGCCCTGCACCTTACGGATGATCTCGAATCGCCTGCCATCGTGGGTATCTTGAACCCTGTTGTTCTGTTCCCGCGCTGGCTTGCTGAAAGCGCGAACGCAGACCAGCCGGAATGGATTCTGCGCCATGAATTGATGCACTGGAAGATGAAAGACCCGCTGGCTCTGCTTCTACGGCGGATATCCGAAATCCTTTTCTATTTCCATCCGGCGGTGTGGTTTGCGGGAAAGCGCTGGGAGGAGGCAATGGAACTGGCATGTGACCGTGCGCTCTTGCAGGAAGAGCCTGACGCCCGCCATTATGCGGAACATTTGTATCATCTGCTTGAAAACCAGGGCTCCCGACGTTGCTATCCCCTTGCCGCGGGCATCTTTGCCACGCGCACGCAGATTGGCAACCGCATTGCCGCCCTGCTTGCCAACCCGCTTCGCCACCCGGCTCGGCTTGGCGTCTTTTCCATGATTTGCCTGCTTGGAGTGGCGCTTATCGGTTTTTCAACAGGCTTTGGCGTTCATGGGGTCTCTCAGGCGCAAAATGCGGCTGTCCCCCCAACGGTGAATGCTCAGCGAAATATTCCCAGACTTGTTGAGGAGACCCGAGCTGCTTTGCGTTGCTTCGAGGTAGCGGCGAATGCTTATCTGGTGGATTATAATCATATTCCAATCAATATGAGGGGGCTCACCACTCCCATAGCATACATCAGCAGGACTATTCAGGACCCCTTTGCCCCCGGAGAACCAATCAAAATGTCTCTTTCGGGCGATTCTAAAGAAGCGATCTATTATAGCGTTGGGCCGGATGGGATTGACCAGAAGGGCGCTCTGACTTATGACCCTACCAATGGTGTTAAAAGCCCGGGAGATATCCTCGTGATACTTGCGCAGGTTCAGAATGAAACTCAAACCAGCCGACCATCTGCACCCGCCCCCCCCATGAATGATCCTTTTATGAATGAGCTTCTCAAGATGAAGGAGAAAGATGGACGCGACAATGCCCTTATTGATTACCGGAATGCGACTTTTCTTATGCCGAAACTGCAAGCGGACCAGACTCGAGCGATTAATGATGTGCTTAAGAATGGCTGGAGAGCGGACAGCGCTTCTCTCAAGCCGCTTTTAGACGCCTTTCAGCCCGTGTTTGCCGAGGTTCGCAAGGGGGCGGGGCACGATTATGCCAAAAATGTGGAATACAGCGGTCCCGCCACACCTGTTCCCAATTTTCTCTTTGCTCAAACAACTGCCAAGATGCTCTGTGTGGAGGGGCGACTTCTGGAATCACAGGGAAAGTATCGCGATGCGCTCCAGAATTACATCACCGCCCTGACCATGGGACGCGATTACGGCGCGCCAAATACAACGCTGATTGGCGCCCTCATCTCCATCGCCGTAGAGGATATCGCCCTGCGTCAGGTAAACCGCCTTGTCTCATCGGGGAATATAAATGATTACAAATTCCTTGTCGCATATTGCCTGCCCCGGTTGAAGGCGATTGAAAGTTCCACTGTGACGTCTGCCGATGCCTTCCGGACAGAGCAAAAGTGCCGTCTCTGGTGGGTCCGGAAATTCCGCGAAAATCCTGAGGAATTCAAGCGCTCCAATCCCGAAATGGCAAAGGCGCTCAGTCTTTATGGTCCCCAGCTGGCGGACGATTGGGATAAATCGGACAGCAAGTTTTGGGACATTCAACTGGCTTATCTTGAAACACCCTATTGGAAGCGGAACCAGAACGAATTTAAGATGAAGATGGATGAATGGGCGGTGTCCATCTCCCTCCATCCGAGTCTCCAGGTATTCAGCAAAGTGGCAGTCCCCAATACCCTTGAGGCGGATGTCCGAATACATGTAACAAAATCCCGGATGCTTCAGACCCAGATTGCGACCGCGCTTGAAAGCTACCGTCTGATAAATAGCCGCTACCCATCGCGGCTTTCAGAACTTGCGCCGCAGTATTTTGCCGAGTTGCCGGTGGATGTCTTCAACGGCAGGGAATATATTTATAAACCCTCCGCAGATGGCATCTCTTATAACCTGTATGGCGTCGGACCGGATCGAATAGATGACAGCGGCGCGACTGTTTATGACCCAACCAACGGCACTATCAGCGCCGGAGACCTGTTCTATAAATAATTGTCCGGCATTTTTGTTGAGTTGAGGGAAGCCGGCAAGTTTAAATGTTGGAGAAAATGGTATTGACCGTCAGGCGATTATCAATGTAAGAAGAATATGAGATATTGGGATGGGTCATTAATTTGTCAGACTCAATTGAAGGCGGGGTAATATGAAAAGCAGTGATATTATAGAACTGTTGACGGCTCACCGAAGAGAATTGACGGAGTCATACAATGTAAGATCGCTTGAGCTATTTGGCTCAGTGGTGCGCGGTGATGCCACGTCTGATAGTGATGTTGATTTGCTTGTGGAATTTGACCGTCCTGTAAGCCTGTTTCATCTTTTTCGGGCTCAGCACCGGCTGGAAGAGATTCTGAAGGTTCCCAAGGTTGATCTGATTATGCGCGACTCCATTCGGCCTGCGCTCCGCACAAGGATTACCGGGGAGGCTGTTCATGTCGTTTAGAGAATGGCGTTTCAGAATCGAGGATATTATTGATTCGATATTCAGAATTGAACGATACACGAAAGATATAACCTTCCAGGAATTTTCATCCAATGAAATGATTCTGGACGCCGTTATTCGGAACTTCATCATAATAGGAGAGGCGGCCCGCAACATTCCTCAAGAGATCACTCAGTCGTATCCGGATATACCCTGGCGATTGATGGGTGATCTGCGCAACTTTGTTGCGCATACATACTGGGGGATAAATCTTCAAACCATTTGGGACACGATTCAAAATGACCTGCCGCCGCTTGTGCCTCAATTGCAGGCAATTCTTAAGGCTGAGGGAGACAGACCTGCCAATTAGCGCGATTTAAATCAGGATTATTTTTCTCTTACAATTTTACTTGAGCACAGATTATCCATGACAATATTGCCGCGCCGATTTAGCCCAGTCGCATTCAGTTTGTCCTGCAGGAGAGCGTAAAACTGAAAAGTCAGACAGATGTGTATGAATAGGAAATGTGCGGCGTTCACTCTTATTGAACTTATGATTGTCGTGGCGATTATTGCGATTCTTGCGGCGATTGCGGTGCCGAATTTTTTAGAGGCGCAAACTCGCTCCAAGGTTTCACGCGCCATGGCGGACATGCGCACGATCGCCAATGCCCTTGAGCAATACTCCCTTGAGCGGCTCCACTATCCTACCATGCTGGAGCCCGGATTCACGGGCGGCGTTGCACCACTTGCCGGCAGCAACCTGAAATGGTGGTATGTCCCCAATTCCCTCAGCACACCCGTCGTCTATATTGCCACTGCTCACATCCTCTGCCCTTTCGGGGGCGACAAGGCGCGCCGCAATGATTTCCCTGATGACATCTGGCGACGCTACAGTTATGAAAATATTCCCGAACTTGAAAAAAAATATCTTGAGGGGTTTGCAGTTCTTGAGGCGAAATATGCGCCGGATAAAAAGACTTTGGAGACATGGGGCATGTGGCGCATCCTGTGCATAGGACCGGATATTGCCTGGAATCCCATGATTCCCTATGACCCCACAAATGGCACGGTCAGCGTGGGAAATATCATGCGAACGCAGAGGGAGAGCATCGTCCGATGAGGGAGGTTATTCTCAAGATGAGCATGGTTTTTATGACGGGCATGAGCCTCGTCTCTTGCAGTCATGCCCCGGTGGCAGGCGTTTCTGACGTCCTGTTTGGAAAGGTTATCTGTCTTGACCCGGGTCATGGCGGAACGGCGCAGTCAGACCGTTTTCGCGTGGGTCGCGCCGGCGAGAGGGAGGAGTGGGTTGACCTGCGTGTGGCGCTCCATCTCCGGCAGATGCTGGAGAAAAGGGGAGCGCACGTCTTGATGACCCGCACGGAGGATGTGGATGTTTCCTTAGAGGAGCGGGCACGTCTTGCGGTTAGCCAGCATGCCGATGTTTTTATTTCCATCCATCATAATGCCACAGCTGACCCGGATGTGAACTTCCCCGTGGTGTATTTTCACGGCAACGCCTCGGAGAATCAGGCGGGCGTGGCGCTGGCTCGGAGCCTTGCGCATCACCTGAGCCGGAATCTCTTCGGGGGTAAAGGGATGGCTGTCGTCTGTTCCGACCTTGTCATCTTTCCCGAACGGGGCACGGCTGTTCTGCGGCATTCTTACGGCATCCCCGGCGTTATTGGTGAGGCATCCTTCTTCACAAATCCGTCCGAAGAGGCGCGGCTGAAACAGGCTGATTACAATCGGTTAGA
>JAPLSR010000236.1 GCA_026398545.1 Candidatus Sumerlaeota bacterium
ATGGCATTTTTTATTCAAGCATCTTCGTGCTATTCCTTCTCGCCGGATGCCACATGTTTGGGCATACCACTATGTTAATGGAATATAGTGGAGTTCTGGATGATTTTGAAACCGGAGATTTGAGAAACTGGACAATCATCAGTGGTAATCTGAAGAAACAACCGACCATGGCGTCGCGCCTGGGCGTTCGCTTTGGTCAGCAGGGTCAATACTTTATTGGCACGACTGAAATCGGTGGCACAAGATTTAGAGATTTTGATGACAGCTTAGTGGGTGAAATTCACTCAAAGCCGTTCACCATTAAGAGAAATTTTATTTCCCTGCTGGTCGGAGGCGGCAACAACCCCGATAATGTATATGTCGCCCTTGTGCGTAAATCAGATGGCTATGTTATTAAAAAGGAAACCGGCTCAGACTCGGAAGGTATGGCTATAAAATACTGGGACGTGAGTGATCATATCGGCGAGGTGTGTTTCATCAAAATCTTTGATAATGCAAGGAAAGGCTGGGGACATATAAATGTCGATGACATACGGACAACTGAAACAATGCCGCTGAGTAAATACACACCGCTGGTGGTCGCGGGAGATTTTACACGGATTTACAATCCAAGCATTGGTGAGAATAAACAATGGTATATCAACGACCATTGCTTTATTGCAGGTCAGGACGGAACCTGGCATCTCTTCGGGATTACGCATGAAGAGCCTCTTCGCCCATTGGATGAAGATAACTTTGCCCATGCCACCACACAAAATCTGACTGTATTTCCGTGGCAGAAGCAGCCGTTTGCGCTCAGCGTGATTGAAGACCCATGGAAGGAGATGCACCTCTGGGCGCCGCATGTGGTTTATCATCAGGGAGTGTATTATATGTTCTATTGCGCCGGCGACAAAGACCCGACAAAATATAAAATTCATCTGGCGACATCTAAGGATTTATGGAAGTGGGAACGTCACCCCGAAAACCCGGTCGTTGCGGACGGGTATCATGCAAGAGACCCCTTTGTATTGAATATTGGCGATAAGTGGGTAATGTATTATACCGCCACCAGCGAACCATCGGGTGGAAACCACGTCGTTGCCTACCGCATCAGTACCGACCTGGTTCACTGGGAAGAGCGTCATATTGCTTATACAGACCCAAGTGTGGGTAAGGGTGGCGGTCCCACGGAATCGCCTTTTGTTGTGCGTCGCAATGGTTATTATTATCTATTTACCGGTCCAAGCAGCGGGTATTCGAATACGAGTGTTTTTAAGAGTTCTGATCCTTTTCACTGGCGTATTGAAGACAAGGTTGGGAATATCGCCGCCCATGCGGCTGAGGTTGTCAGAGATAAAGATGGAAAATGGTATGTCAGCCATTGTGGCTGGGGTGAAGGTGGCGTATATCTGGCGCCGCTATACTGGAACGATGGCGCTGATGTGGATTCTTCAATAGGAATACCAAAATAAATCCTGTATCATTATACTATTGTCGAGGGCACCTAAATGATAAAAAGTAAAGTATATTTCTGCTGCATATTTGTCCTTTTTGTTTTATCACTTGCTTCAGAGGTAATAAGTGAAGTTCAATTTCCCGATTCTCTTTATATCCCGCGTTCAGGCGTAAAAAACAATCGTGCCGCAGGAGTACATCTGCCTATTTCTCCGGGAGGAACATTACTCTGGGCTAATCTCGAAGGTCCCGGTATTCTACGGCATTTCTGGATGACTAATGAAAGGGTAAAAACGGAACGGGCAATATCAGATGGTAAAGTTACTATCCGTTTCTATTGGGATGGTCACCAGGAGCCGGATTTAGAGGTGCCTCTGAATGAATTCTTCGGAAAGAAATTCACTGATTCTAAAGAAATTTCCTGGCACATGGAGAGGAAAAGTAAGAATGCCTATTACACCATGCCTTTCCAGAAATCAGTCAAAGTAGAATTAAAGAATAATTCCAATGAAGAGTTGAAGGCTATATATTGGCAGATTGATTATGAAAAAGTTTCAGAAATTCCAGCAGGTAGAAAATATTTCAATCTCAATACAAGGGTATCAAAACCCGTCTCTTTAGACTCCACCAAAAAGGCGAATAAGCATATTAAGGGGAAAGATTATCTTAATGCAAAATCCACTTTTGTTGTTACTGAGATTGAAGGTCCTGCGGTAATAAGACGCATTCAGATAAGTTATAAAGAAAAAGAAAAAATCCTGGCAAACAGGGGTGTTATATTAAAAATTTACTGGGACAATGAAAAAAATCCGTCAGTAGAAGTCCCTCTGGGCGACTTCTTCGGTGTCGGTTTTGGTGAAAATAATAATTTTACTTCCCAGGCTTGGGCGCAAAAAAAAGGAAACAAACAAATTTTCTTCCCGATGCCTTTTAAAAAATCGGCAAGAATTGAACTTGTGAACCTCACTGATAAAAGATTGGGGATATTCTCCTGGCAGATTGACCATGAAAATGGAGCGATTTTTCCTGAAGATATAGAATATTTTCATGCAAGTTTCAGGGTTTCAAGACCGGTGCCTTTAAACAGTGTCCACAGGGCGATGGAAACCAGAGGCAGAGGAAAATTCGTCGGTCTTGTATGGAATCATCACTGGATAAATAAAGGGCAACATGCCGAAGGAACGCAAAACTTCTGGATTGATGGAGAACATGTTAAAGCAACAGGGTCTGAGGATTATTTCGGGCAGGCATGGGGATTTACTGGAGGACAGTTTCATCCTTATATGGGTAACAGTTTTGGTCCTGAAAAAAGTTCCGGTGATGATGTCGGCGACTGGTATAAACTAACCGCCTACGGCGCGCTTTTACTTGACCCTGTTCACTTTCAGGAATCGTTGAGGTTGGATTTAACATGTTACTGCGTTGATGTTGGACATAAAACGGATGACTATAGCACCACCTGTTTCTGGTATCAATCTGAGCCGCACACGGAATTTTATCCCCTTCCGCCGGCGGAAGACCTTTATCCCGTTGATTTTCCACAGTCTTTTGCATTTGGGATGTGGCGGATTTATAACCTGGAATATCAGCATAAATATTCTGAGGCGATAAAAAAGATTGAACAACTTTCGGAAATTTATCCTCAAAATCCCAAGGTGGCTGATTTACTTTTAAAAAAAGGGTATCTGCTTGAAGAACAATCCAAGATAGATGAGGCGTTGGCAATATACAGGGAAGTGAAAAGACGGTTTCCCGATTCTGAATCCGCTCAAGATGCTGAAGATAAAATATGGCTTTTTGAAAAAGCCGGCAGAATGCTGTTAAAGATGGCATCACCTTCCGGTTGGGATGCTTATATAGATGGCAATGAAATTCTTCTTAATGAATCTATTTTTCAAAATATCCCGATTTGGGGGGTTGACAAAGTATATCGTTTTACATGGGCGCCATATAGAGTTCTCTGGAATGACAGGAGTTCTATAATAATGCGACTTCCAACAATACGACTTGAACCCGGTTCAGGTGAACATACGCTTGCAGTAAAAGCCATGACAAAAAATGATGCCCCCATTGTGTCTCCCAAGCTGGGATATTTATTTGCCGCCATTGATATTGTTGGACCGGATATTGTCACAGATAACAGTTGGAAACTCTCTCATGTGGAAATTGAGGGATGGAAAACCGGAGTATTTAATGATAATGATTGGCGGCAAGCCACAGTTTACAAATTGGATGAATATCCGGATAGCACCTGGACATGGTTATGGCCAAGAACATTTAGAAATTTCCCTGCTCAGGTAGAACGTATCTGGGATGAAAATTTAAAAATGAACGCGAATAAAGAATTTAAACAAACGCTTTTTTTCCGTAAAAAAATCAGTATTCCTGTTTCCTTTTGAAGAAAACGCTGATTTTTACGGCGGCTTTGCGCTGTAAAAACTCTTATTTCGTGAAACTTTGTCAGGAACCCGGAATCGTCTTAACGCAGGCATTTGTTGTGGTAATCGGTGTGATAATGATTGATTCCCCGGGGCAAATTCCCTATATATAAATTCTTGCATTCACAAGGCGAGGTGTTATATCAAAGGTTAATAGTAAAGGGGAAATTTATGACAGAACAGGAATTCATGAATAGCATCGCAAACGGGAAAGTGGATGTGCTACGGCAATTCCTTGATATGCTCAGGGAATTGTCCATTGACTATTGTATTATCGGCGGGCTTGCGGTAAATGCGTATGTGGAACCGGTGGTCAGTCTCGACCTGGACGTTGTGATTGCATTAAGCGACTTGGAAAGATTAAAGAAGGCTGCCGCAACCCTCTTCCAGATAGAAACCTTTCCGCACAGTATCAATCTGAAAAGTCGATATTCTGATTTTCGCATTCAATTACAAACTGATAAGTTCTATCAGGATAAGAGCCTGATTCGGAATGCCTCACTCAGGAAGGTTATGGGATATGAGATGAAGATCGCCGCTCTGGAGGATGTCTTGCGTGGCAAAATCCAGGCATATTCGGATGAGGAGAGACGCCGCAGCAAGCGCCAGAAAGACCTGGCGGATATCTTCCGCCTCGTGGAAGCCTATCCACACCTTAAGGACATGCTGCCAGAATCCGTAAAGAATTTGATTCAATAAATTATAGCCAGATATATGACAGGATTAACAAGATTCACATGATTTCCGCCTGAGGCGGATAAATCATGTCTAAAAAATTTTCTTTATACACCCCTCACCGCGCTCCGTCGCTGAAGCTATGGAGCGTAAGCGACTTATAGAGATAAAAACATGCGGAATCGCCCTCGTGGTTTGCGTTCAGTTCGTCCGCCTTTTTCCTGTATTCCTTCATTTCTTTGCTTTTAAGGGCTGGTCCTCCCTTTAATAAAACTTGAGATTGCGGGTTCATGAGGGAAATCCCGTTTTTATAATGCTCACTGCCCCAGAATTGAAATTCTGTGGAATCATACACTATATCTTCAATCTCAAACCCGGTCGTCTCTGCAAGAAGTTCCATGCTTCTTTTAGTGTGGAGAAAAAGATGACGTGGGGCATCCATCTGAACCCAGTGGATTCCATAATGCCGCCGGGCATAGCTGTCAGCCAGTGGCAGGCGGATTAATAATCGTCGGTCATTTCTCAACAGGCGATACAGATGGCGCATTGTATCCACAGGGTCTGACATGTGCTCGAAGGAGTGATGAAGCATGATGAGGTCAAAAGAGCCGTTCATTTCACCCAATTGTCTTTTCAGAATTCGCACGCCGTTTGAATAAACGATGTCTTTTTCTATGAGTGGGTCTATTCCCGTGAGCGACTTGAAACCATCTCCGCGAAGATGGCACAGCAGTGCCCCGTTGCCGCATCCCACATCAAGTATATCAAAATCAAAACGGGCGTGGCATTTTGCAAGCCACGGATAAGATATGGGCGCTCCAAAGAGCCGGATGATAAATTTCCCCAGCAATCCTCTCCCCTCGAGATAGGATACAGCGCGCTTATGCTTGAAAAAGGATTTCAGGGGATTATTTTTATAATCAACAGTCATTTTATAAGAGTAATAATGTTCCGGGTAATATCGTGAATAATCGGGAGGTATTGTGAGGAGTTGGAGACAGCCGCAGTTGACACATTCAAGATATTCAAATTCATCTCTCAAGCCGAGCATCATTTCGCGGGCTATGATTATATTATTTCCTTTATCATTGTGGCAAATCTGGCAGGTGCGTTGAAACATTGTATTATCCGCAGCGTTCACAGGAAATTCCTATTTTTTTAAAATTTTGACATGATTAACATGATTAACATGATTTAAAATTCTGTAAATCCTGTAAATCATGTCTATAAAAAATCAGTGATTTTTTTTGACATAAAATAATACTTTACAAAGTATTCTCAGGTATGTGCAATATATAAAAAATTTGGGAGGACATTGGCAGAAAGGAGTCTCAAATTCTGCATGTAAAGAATAACAAGGTATATCATCGCGATTGACATACAAAACGTCAAAGATAAACATACTGTCAGGCAGAGATTTCAAGGCTCTGACAATCAAATTTCTCTAATTTTATGGAGATTAACCCCAAATTTTGATTTAGGGTAGAGTTAAATCCCAGATCTGCTATGGTTGTTCGGGCAGTTTCTCAATAGTTTCTTTTATTAGACTGGCGTGAACGACTAATGCCAATTTTAAGGGAACTCCTTTATGAAAATATTGTCCAAGAACCATACCTACTATAGTATTCACTTGTATAACCACCGGAGAAATCTTTTCCGTTTCTTGAGGTGGTATAGGATGTAATCTATCGGACATATACACCGGACTCCCACTATTACCCTCGGAAACTTCAAAGTCATATAGAAATACTTTGGTCGTTTTTGTTGGCAATAATGTATGAGATGCAATTTTACCGCTTCGCAAGATTGGTAAATCCCCTGAGCCCCAACTCATACCAGAAGGATATCCAACACACATAAGCTCGTCTCCGGGATGAATGCCAATTATACCCAGATCATTGTCATCAGCTAAAAAATCCATAGGAAGAAGGGTAATCTCTACTACCGACGGAACGATAATATACATTGCAGCAACATCAACATCCTTATCATCATGTCTTGTCCATAAAGGTTTTCCGTTTTGTCTAATTTTTATCTGGTAAGGAACTTTCTCATATGACCAATCTTTTTTATTAACCTTCCTGAGAATAAGTGTTGCCTGGTCACCTTTCATGTTTTCAAGCACATGGGCTGCAGTGATTAACACAAAATAATTCTGTCCAACAATTGTTTTACTTTGACGTCCAATGATAAACGCAGTTCCTGTAACAGTTTCTGTTGTAGATTTATCACCTACAAGTCTAAATGTTGACTGCATAAGATAAGAATTCAATTCTATTTTTCTTCCCTCTTGTGCAGAACAATAAAAACAAAATAACATTAAGATGCTTAAAACAAGCATCCTCCGAGTTTGAGAGGTCAACCTCGCTGATGAGCCCATTTATTTTTCACCTCCTGTCTTTAAATTATCTACTATGAGCTTGAATACATTATGTCTTTAAATACGCATTATATAATGGCTGATATCACTATTATTATGCAATATTAATAATGTTAATATCAGTCTGATTTTACATGTGTCAACAAAAAAATTCAATATCGCAGCTCCGTTATTATCGCATCTGCAATACATGAAATTTAAGAGGGCAATCTGCTAAAATATCGTATATTTAAACTGAACAGTTTGGACAAAAAAAGAGAGACCCGTGGGGATGTTGAAGTCTCCACGGGCTGGTTGGTTTTTCATTACTTTATGTCATTACCCCAATATTGCCTTGAGGTCTGCCTCCGGCGTGGTGATGGGGATGATGTTGAATTTGTCCACGAGCACCTGAAGCACTGGCGGCGTCACACAGGCGGGAAGCGATGGTCCCAGCCGCATGTTCTTGATGCCCAGCGATAGCAGTGTCAGGAGAATGCACACCGCCTTCTGCTCATACCATGATAGAATCAGCGAGAGCGGGAGGCTGTTCACGTCGGTTTTGAAGGCCTTCGCCAGCGCCAGCGCTATCTGTATGGCGGAATAGGAATCGTTGCACTGCCCGATGTCCAGCAAGCGCGGCAGTCCCGCCACCGTCCCGAAATTCAGCTTGTTGAATCGATACTTCCCGCAGGCGAGGGTCAGAATTATACAATCCTTCGGCACCAACTCGGCAAGGCGTGTGTAATAATCGCGACCGGGTTTGGCGCCGTCGCATCCGCCAATGAGGAAGAAGTGTCGGATAGCGCCCTTCTTGACGGCATCAATGACCTTGTCCGCCACGCCGAGGACAGCATTATGTCCGAATCCCACGAGGATGGTGTCTGCCGGTCCATCCTTTTCAAATCCCTTCTCCCTCAGCGCCGCCTCAATCACGGGCGCAAAGTCCCTGTTTTTGATATGGACGACGTCATGCCAGCCGACCACCCCGCAGGTGAAGATGCGATTCTTGTAAGAGGGGCGGGGTTCCTGAATACAGTTCGTTGTCATGACAATTGCGCCGGGGAATTCATCAAACTCCTTCCACTGCTTCTGCCAGGGACCGCCGTAATTGCCAACGAGGTGTTTGTATTTCTTGAGCGCAGGATAGCCGTGGCAGGGGAGCATCTCGCCGTGGGTGTAAACATTGATGCCCTTGCCCTCCGACTGTTTTAAGATTTCCTCAAGGTCTTTCAGGTCGTGACCGGAGACGAGGATTGCCTTGCCTTTTAAGGGGTGGATGCGGACAGAGGTGGGGATGGGGTCGCCATAGGTTCCCGTGTTGGCTTTGTCAAGGAGTCCCATAACTTTCAGATTAACATCGCCGCATTTGAGGCACATGGCGAGGAGGGCATCGGCGGTCGGGTCTTCTCGTGTAAGATAATCCAGCGCCTCATGGAAGAAGGTGTAAGCCTCATCATCCTGATACCCGAGGATGAGGGCGTGATGGTCATAGGCGCCTGTGCCTTTCAAGCCATAGGTGAGGAGTTCCTGGAGACCGGCGATATCCTTGCCGAATTTTTCCATGCGCGTGGGGATGGAGATATTTCTCGCCTGTTCCAGCATGCCCTGCATGGAGGCGGCTGGAGACCATGTGGCGGAGCCGTTCAGGGATTCGGGCGATTTTCCCGCCTTTTTGCACGCCGCTTCATACATGGTTTTTGCCCTGTCACGAATCCCCACACCCTTCAGGATAATTTCTCTCAAGCGCTCCGGGTCAAAGTTGACATTGGTCACGGTGGTGAAGAGCGCCTCGGGGATAAAGCGGTCTATCTCCGCATCCTTTGCGCCGAGGTCTCTTGCCCTGCGGGCATACATGGAGATGCCCTTTGCGACATAGATAAGAAGGTCCTGAAGCGATGCGGCGTCCGGGGTCTTGCCACAGACACCTCTGATGGTGCAGCCGGTTCCGAAGGCTGTCTGCTCACACTGGTAACAGAACATGTTCATGGTTATTTTTTTCTCCTTTTGGGATTTTTATATTGAGGTGAGAGAGAAGAGACGAGTTCAGAGAGGCGGGTATCAGCGAGGGCGCTCCGGATTTGTTTGTTCATATTGTGGAGGAGATTGCCGAGGAGGCAGGAGCTGCCGATGGCGCAACGTTGTTGTCCAAGCAGGCATTCCGCCGGTTTCCATGCGCCCTCCATCGCCTCATAGATTTTAAGGAGAGTGATGCGTTCCCAGCGGGGGGTGATGCGGAAGCCGCCCTTAGGACCGCGGATGGAGCGGACGAGTCCGCTCTTGGCGAGCCGCTGGAGGACTTTGGAGAGGTGGTTGCTTGAGGCGCGGAGTGCGGAGGCGATTTTAGCGTTGGAGAAGGTGGTCTGGGGCTGGGCAGACAAGATGGTCATGGTATGGAGCGCGAGCGCCGCGGCGTCCGATATGGGCAGAATTTTTTTCAAGATGACACCCTTTCATGGTTAATTGGTAAACTGGTATTACTATACCAGTATATTATGTGTCAATAAAATAATTCAATTTTTACCATCCGCCTCAGGCGGACACAGAGACCACAGAGGATTTTAAAAGCACTACATTCTCTACGTGGAATTTTATAAGGATGTTGGAGGATATAAAAAATGTTTAACAAAGCCCTTGACAGCATTTCAGTCGAGTCTTTATGAAATTAAAGATTTTTCAATTGGTGGGAAAAGAGAGTTACAGGAATTTTTTCTTTAATTGAGAGAGAGGGGTTTTATGCCGACAATCAATCAGCTGGTTCGCAAGGGAAGAAAGCACATTGTGAAGAAGACAAAGAGTCCGGCTTTGCAGGGGTCTCCCTTCAAGCGGGGTGTGTGCACTCGTGTTTATACGACAACGCCTAAGAAGCCGAACTCCGCCCTGCGCAAGGTGGCGCGCGTCCGTCTGACCAACGGCATTGAGGTGACTGCCTATATCCCCGGCGAGGGGCATAACCTTCAGGAGCACTCTATTGTGATAATCCGCGGGGGTCGTGTGAAGGACCTTCCAGGCATCCGGTATCATATCGTCCGGGGCGTGCTGGACACACAGGGTGTGCTGAACCGCAAGAACAGTCGGTCAAAATATGGCGCAAAGAAGCCGAAGGAGGCGCAGGCAAAATAGTCGTTGCAATATTGTTCACCCGGGACGTATATGCCCGTGGCGGGCGGTTGGGTGGACGGACTGATAGACGGTAAATAATTCAATATTCTGGAGGATATATATTCAATGCCGAGAAGACATCAGATTGAGCCGAGGGGCATCCAGCCTGACCGACTTTATGGGAATGCGCTGGTGACCAAATTCGTCAATAATATATTCAGGAATGGAAAGAAGTCCGTGGGCGAGCAGATTTTCTATGGCGCCATGGAGATGATTGGGGAAAAGATGAAGGGGGAGGAGCCTCTCACAGTCTTCACTCAGGCTGTGGAGAATGTCAAACCGTTGCTTGAGGTGCGCTCACGCCGCGTGGGAGGCGCCAACTATCAGGTGCCAATTGAGGTGCGTCCCTCCCGCCGACAGGCGCTTGCCATCCGCTGGATTTTACAGAGCGCCCGTTCCAGACCGGAAAAGACCATGGCTGTGCGTCTGGCAAATGAACTCATGGATGCCTACAACAAGGTTGGGGTAGCCGTCAAGAAGCGTGAGGATACCCACAAGATGGCTGAGGCAAACCGAGCCTTCGCACATTACCGTTGGTAAATGAGACGCGCGACCTTTTTTTTCGCACCGCTCTTCTGGCGGCAATTTTGATGTTACTGTAAAACCGGCAAGAAGGTCATGATTTCTCTCTGCCGGTTTTTTTATTTTTTGCGTGAGGAAAGAGATATGCCAAGAAAATATCCGCTTAACAAGGTTCGAAATATCGGCATCATGGCGCACATCGACGCCGGCAAGACGACCACCACGGAGCGCATCCTTTACTATACCGGCAAGACATATAAAGTCGGCGAGGTGAATGATGGCTCCGCGGAGATGGACTGGATGATTCAGGAACGGGAGCGCGGGATAACCATCACCTCCGCCGCCACGCAGTGCGAATGGGAGGGATATTGCTTTAACATCATAGACACCCCCGGTCATGTGGACTTCACCATTGAGGTGGAACGCTCCATCCGTGTCCTTGACGGTGCAATTGCCCTTTTTTGCGCCGTGGGGGGCGTGGAGCCACAGTCGGAGACCGTCTGGCGTCAGGCTGACAGGTATCATGTCCCGCGCATCGCCTTTGTGAATAAGATGGACCGCATCGGCGCCGATTTATTCGGCGCGGCGAAGATGATGGTTGAGCGCCTTCACGCCAGACCTGTCCTGGTGCAGATTCCCATCGGGATAGAGGAGAAGTTCACCGGCGTGGTTGACCTTGTTGAGAGGTGCGCCTATATCTGGTCTGGTGAAGATCAAGGGGATTACGGAGCCACATTTGACAAAGTGCCCATACCGCGGACGCTCCTGTCAACCGCCGCCAAATACCGTGAAAAGTTGATTGAGACGATTGCGGAATATGACGATTTATTTATGGAGAAATATGTGTCCGGGGTGGAAGTGACTGCACAGGAGATTAAGGCGGTTCTTCGCAAGGCGACACTCAAGGCGCTTGTGACGCCTGTTCTCTGTGGCAGTGCATTTCGCAATAAGGGCGTTCAGCCATTGCTTGACGCTGTGATTGACTATCTCCCCGCTCCCAGCGACCTTCCCCCAATTGTGGGGCAGAACACCGAGACGGGAGAGTCTGTGACGCGCGCACCGGACGACGGGGCGACATTTTCCGCCCTCGCCTTCAAGGTCATCTCCGACCCTCATGTGGGGAAACTCACCTACATCCGCGTGTATTCAGGGCATTGTGAGGAAGGCGCCTTCATGTATAACCCCGGCAGGGATAGAAATGAGCGGCTGAACCGCCTCCTCCTCATGCATGCCAACCAGCGCACCCAGGTGGAGGAAATCTTTACCGGCGACATCGTTGCCGTTGTGGGCATCAAGGAGACAAAGACGGGCGATACTATCTGTGACCCCGACCACCCCATCCTGATAGAGCCGATGATATTCCCGGAACCGGTCATTTCCATCGCCATTGAACCCAGGACCAAGGCGGATGAGGACAAACTTTCCACCTCGCTTTCACGCCTTGTGGATGAAGACCCCACATTCCGCGTCATGATGGACCAGGAGACAGGACAGACCATCATCTCAGGCATGGGGGAACTGCATCTGGATATCATTGTGGACCGCCTCAGGAGGGAATTCAACGTAGAGGCAAATGTGGGCAAGCCCCAGGTTGCCTATCGTGAGACCATTGAGGAGAAGGTGGAAGCGGAGGGTCGTTTTGTGAAACAGAGCGGTGGACATGGGCAATATGGACATGTCTGGCTCCGCATTGAGCCAATGGAGCCCGGTTTTGGCTTCGAATTCGCAAATCAGGCGAAGGGCGGGGTCATTCCGAATGAATACATCCCTGCCGTGGAAAAGGGCGTCATTGAGGCAATGCTGACCGGCGTCCTCGCCGGTTATCCGATGGTTGACCTCTGTGTGACCCTCTTTAACGGCAGTTTCCACCCCGTGGATTCCTCCGATCTTGCCTTCAAGATTGCCGGCTCGATGGCGCTTCGGGAGGGCGCCAGAAAGGGTCGCCCATATCTCCTCGAACCGATAATGTCCCTTGAGGTGGTTATCCCATCAGCAAATCTGGGAGATGTAATTGGCAATCTGCAACAGCGGCGGGCAAAGATTGAGGAAATCAAGATACGCAATGACCTCCAGATTCTACAGGCTGACGTCCCACTGTCAGAGATGTTTGGCTATGCCACCGACCTGCGCTCCATCACCCAGGGACGCGGCACCCATACCATGCAATTCTCCCACTATGCCCGGGTCAGTAACGAGGTGCAGGAACACATCTGCGGAAAGATTATTTGATGCCACGTTAGAATCCACCGTCGGCAGTAGCCTATGGCGGAGACCGATGAGAAGAGGATTTCTCGTCCGCCTGAGGCGGACGGTGATACGTGTGTGTCCTACCTTGCCCTATTTCAGTCCGAAGAGTTTCCCTCCCTGGTAAATGAGGAAGGATGCGACCCATGCCACAGCAATGGTATAAAGGATGGCGAAGACGGGCCAGCGCCAGGAGTTTGTCTCTCGCCGGATGATGGAAACAGTGGAGATGCAGGGGAGATAGAGGAGGAAAAAGACCATCACGCTGAAGGCGATAAGCGGGGTGTAGATGGGCGTGCCATCCTGACGGACGGCATTGCGCAATGATTGTCGCAGGGAAAGATTGTGCTCACCTTTCCAGCCGTCGCAGCCGCTTTGGCGGAGTCGGCCGCCTGCCCCCGCGGTATAAAGGGTTCCCAGTGTCGTTACTACAATCTCTTTGGCGAAAAACCCGCCAACAAATCCCACGCCCAGCCGCCAGTCATGAATCCCTGATGGATGAAAGACCGGCATGATTGCCTTTCCAATCCTGCCGGCATAGCTCAGTTCCATCCTCTTCATTTCCCCGTTTCTACTGTTAGCAACATCCGGATACCATGGGAAATTGCTGAGAAACCACATGATGACGGCGCCGGCGAGGCCCAGGAAGTAGATGAAGCCCTCCTTCATGCCCTCCCAGGCGATGAGGCGGTTGAGCGCCACGATCCCCATCAGGAAACAGAACGCGACGAAGCGGAGGTTTTTGTCGTGGACCTCGGTGTAGATGTAACGCACGTCAAGCAGGAAAAACACGATCGCGAACGCCATC
>JAPLSR010000254.1 GCA_026398545.1 Candidatus Sumerlaeota bacterium
ATTCAAGGCGGGTTGTAAAGCCTTGATGGATGTCTTCGGTTTGATGGAGAGTCCGGCAAAAAGTCCCGCATCATGAATACGCTGAACCGCCCTGCGAACATCGCGGCACACCTCCGTGTGCACGGTGAGCAAATTGGCTCCCGACTCAACAAAATCATCAAGTAATTCAAGGGGGTTTTCAATCATGAGGTGGGCATCCAGAAAGATTTTGGGGAAATGTTTCCTGACACACCGGATGAGAGGCGGTCCAAAGGTTAGGTTGGGAACAAAATGACCATCCATGACATCCAGATGGATAATTGTGCATCCTGCCCTGAGGACTTTTTTGATGTCCTTCTCAAGGGTGCAGAAATCCGCTGATAATATGGATGGAGCAATCTTAAATAAAGACCCCCTGGGTAAGAGAAGGGAGTGTAAATCCGCTTTAGGCATATTCTTTCCTCGCCTCAGACCCATATTCCACACTTTTACTTTTGAAAGGCATTTTCTATTGAAATGACTTCATATCTGGCGCGCCCACCGCTGGGGAGCTCCAGTTCCAGTGATTCCCCCGCCTTCTTGCCAAGGAGGACCTGTCCCAGTGGGGATAGATAGGAGAGGATGCCGGAATCGGGGCTTGCCTCCCACATTCCGAGTAAGGTGTGTGTCTCAAAATTGCCGGTGTCGGTGTTTTTCAGGGTAAAGCGCGTCCCGATGCTGATTTGAGCTGTCTGAACATTGTGGGGGTCGATGATGCGTGTGCGGGCTAACAAGTCCTGCAGCTCCTCCATTTGTGTAAAAAGGAGTGCCTGATGCTCCCTTGCGGCGTCATATTCGGCATTTTCCGTAAGGTCGCCATGTCCCCTTGCGACTTCAATCTCCTTGGTGGCGCGTGGAATATCAATAGTTTTTATGCGGCGGAGTTCATCCTGTTTTTCCTTGAGATTCTCGGCTATACAGTAATGCATCTTGGGTGCGTTGTCCACATTTTCTTCCTCAAAAATATCCTTGCGAATCTTCCGGAAGACATTGTCAATGTTATCCTTGACGCTTGAGATAAAGGCGGGGCTTGTCAGAATGGAATTGTGAAATCTCTTTGCCTCCGCTGGAGATAGTCTGGGGATGACGGATGCGATATTGGCAAACTTGTCCTCGGTGAAGATGGCGCGAAGGAGGGATTGAAGACGGCGATTTTCCCTTGCGTCATATGAGCCGGTGACATATTTCTGCCGGACACGTTCCAGTTGGTTCAGCGCATCGTCCATAAGTGTGAAGTCAGAGAGCATAAGGTCAACATCCGGCCATTTTCTTTTCAATATCTGGCGCGCCGTCCATGCATATGTTTCCGGGCTGCGGTCAAAGTGTTCCAGGAGTTTGTGAGCTGCATCACTTGCCGCCTGAAACTCTTTTCTTTCAAGGAGCTTTTCAAAGGCATATTGTGCGAGCGGCGAGGGAGCGTCTAAATATAGATTCTGCAGGAGAGTGACGGATTCCTCCGGATGAAGGGTGAGAAATCGCTCAAGGGCGCGGCAGGCGTAATCAAATATATCAAGACTACCAAGAAAAGATATCAGCTGTGGCGCTTTTTCAAGAATGCCATCCACCGAGTCTTCCAGCGGGGCGGGAGGGGTGGGCATCAGGGCAGAGGTTTCCTCCATGAGATAGACCATGTTCAGACATTCGGCGAGATTATCCGGGTCACAGGCGCTGTGCCACTGTCTGACCCGAGCCGCAAACGCCGCCGCCTTTTCCATCGGGAGCGGTTGTCCCTTCTGATGCTGGGCAAGTTCCCTGATAATCTTTCGCTTTTCCGCCAGTGTATGTGCTTTTTCAAAGCGTTCAAGCATCTCATCAAAATAACCCATCGCCTCCCCCCGAAGGCGGATATCAGGTCTGTTGCCGGAACCGAGCTCAATCCATGGGTCATTTCTGAGACTGCTTTTCAATCTGCCCCACCAGGAAGAAAAGGCATCCTCCGGAATTACTTTCTCCGTCAGGAGGGACTTGAGGTCGGTCAAGTTGATGGCATTATTATAGCTACGGAGGATAAGCTTGATAAGGTCGGTGGGATTTTTTTCCGCCATCTCCCGCAACGTCTCTAATTTTGATTCCTGAAGTGCGAGGAAATTGTTCTGAGGGATTTTTTTCAGATACTGGTGAGCGCCTTCGAATGTGAAGGTTTTGTGCCTTGCCCTGGGGAAGTCAACGGTGACTTTGAGTTGGGTGACATCCAGTTCCACAACACGTCCCACACCCCAGTTGACATGCTGAAAATACTCTCCTTCATCGAAGAATAGAAACTCCTCGCAACGTTCAAGGCACTCGCCAATGTGGAACTTGTCGCGGAGATGCGAGGCGCGGATATAATATTCCAGACGCGGGCAATCCTTGTGGATTTCCCTGAATGCCTGGAGGACGACTGGATGGAGAGCGGGGGCATCAGGGACGTATTTCAGGGCAGGTTTAGTCAGATTCAACACAAGGGCGAACCTCCCCTTTTCGGCAAAAAAACTTAAGGGTAATTCCCAGAGGTCGGGCAATCTCTGTGCGCCTCCGTTGCGGGCGATAACACCTGATATATGTTCATAAAAGGCAGAGTCATCCGTGGGATTTTCCATCATATCGAGCCAGAATTCCTCAACCCGCGCCCAGACCTTCCTCTTGATATTATCAATCAGTTCCTGTTGCTCCTCAGTAAATGAAAGCATTTATTCCCTCATGTGAGAAAAGTTGGGTTCTGTATAGCAGTCATGAAAAGTAATGCAACTAAAAAAGATTTGACAAAAATCGCCCTCTCCCTTGATTTTCCAATAGGTTTAAGATGAATTATCAAAAAATGGATTGCATCAATTTTACAGATTGATATTGTTCATAGTGGCTTCCCTATTTCCTCCATATCTGAGAAAGCAGCGCATTCTGGCGGGAAAGAACCGCCGGGTGGAGAGACTCCTTTCGACACTTCATCTTTCCACCGTGTGTCAGAGTGCGAGATGCCCAAACCGCAATGAATGCTTTGGATGCGGTACGGCCGCCTTTCTTTTGCTCGGCGAGCAATGCACACGTAGCTGTCGATTCTGCGCTGTGAAAAAGGGGCAACCTTCGCCTCCCGACCCGTCTGAACCGCACAGGGTTGCCGAGGCAGCCGCCTGTATGAGCCTGCGTCACGTTGTCCTGACCAGCGTGACAAGGGATGACCTTGATGATGGCGGGTCGCTTCATTTCATGAAAACCATTCTCGCTGTGCAGGAGCGACTCCCTGATGCCACCATTGAGGCGTTAGTGCCCGATTTCAGTGGAAGCGTTTCCTCCCTTGATACCGTCCTCTCCGCTGAACCTGACGTCTTGAACCACAATATGGAAACGGTGCGGCGTCTATATCCCATCCTCAGACCTGAGGCTGATTATTACACATCTCTCAAACTCATCCGGCATGTGAAAGAGCAAGCGCCCGGTGTCATTACCAAGTCGGGTATGATGCTGGGGATGGGAGAAAACAGAAGCGAGGTCATTCAGGCAATTACTGATTTGCGGGATAACGGGTGCGATATCCTCACACTTGGACAATATCTCGCCCCGAGTGCGGCTCATTATCCCATAGTGGAGTTCATATCGCCCGAAATTTTTCTTGAATACAGGGACGTGGCGCTGGAAATGGGTTTCCGCTCCGTTTCTGCGGCTCCATTTGTCCGCTCCTCTTATCATGCGGCGGACATTCTTCGTGAAAGGACTTGACCATGGCACTTCTCATTGTCGGTTCGGTTGCGCTGGACAGTATCAGGACGCCTCATGGCGAGGTGAAACGCGCCCTTGGTGGTTCTGCGACATATGCCGGCATTGCCGCCTCCTTTTTCACCTGCCCCCACATTGTGGGCGTTGTTGGGGAAGACTTCCCGCAGGAATATATCGACCTTATGAAAGATAAAAATTGTGACCTTGCCGGGCTCAAAATCATCGCTAAAGGCAAGACGTTTCACTGGGAGGGTTACTACGAGGAAAACATGTCCCAGGCGCACACTGTAAGCACATGCCTGAATGTCTTTGAATTCTTCCAGCCGGACTTGCCGCATCATTACCGGAAAAGTGATTTCGTATTTTTGGCAAATATTGACCCGGAGCTGCAACTGCATGTCCTTGAACAGGTGAAGAAACCGAAGCTGGTCATGTGCGACACCATGAATTACTGGATTGAATCCAAAAGAGAAAAGCTTATGGAGGTTTTTCGCCGTTCAGATGTGGTGCTTGTAAATGAGGGTGAGGCGCGTCTTTTGACGGATTCATGGAGTCTGATTCATGCGGCGGAAAAGCTCCTCGATACGGGTCCCTCTTATGTTATAATTAAAAAGGGAGAGCATGGGGCATTCATCATGAGCCGTGATGACTACTTCTCACTGCCTGCCTATCCGATAAAGAAAATTAAAGACCCAACCGGCGCTGGCGACACCTTTGCGGGCGGTTTTATAGGATACCTCGCCTCACAGAAGCGTCTGACACGGGCAAACTTCCGGCGGGCGATGGCGGTGGGAACCGTTCTCGCATCCTTTGTCTGCGAGGATTTCAGTGTGCGAGGCACCATCTCGTTGACCAACAGCGCACTCAATAAACGCCTGAGGGAGTTTTACAATCATGTCCGGCTTTCCGCGGTGGAATTATAAAAATCAACTCCTGACGGCGCTTCTTTTTTTATACTGCCTACCTGCGTTCTTCGCTTCAGCCGTCACTCTGCCAATTATCGTCGATGGTCTGACTGGCGACTGGGGCAATACACCTCCTGCGTGGACAGACCCCATTGGCGATAATGGAACCTCATCTGTTGACTTTCACAGGCTCTGGCTTGCCAACGACGAAGATTTCATATATCTGCGTTTTGAAACCGGCGCGGAAGTTCTCCTGAATTTCAATAACAACATTGTCATTTATATTGACTGGGATGGTCAGCCATCCACAGGTCTGAATATCAGGAATATCGGTGCGGATTTTAAATGGGAGTTCGGACAACGCCGGGGAACAACTTATTCACAATCCGGTTCAACTGCTGTCTCTCATACTGACCTCGGTTTTTATCAGGCGCCAACCGTCTCATCCAGCCAGTTTGAGATTGCCTTCTCCCGCAGTGCGAACATGCCGGTTGCGTTGGGAAAAACCATATTCATTCTCTTCCAGAATGAGGGGGGAACAAATCTTGACACCCTTCCCGACAGTAGCTCCATCTCATACACGCTCTCAAGTGACCCCGCCCCGCCTTTCCATCATATACCAATAGTGAAAACCAATACCGCCGACCTCCGCATTATGACTTATAATACACATAATGACAGCCTGTTTGAAAAAACGGATACCTATTCACGGATTCTCAACGCCCTGGGACCCGATATCCTTAATTTCCAGGAAATCTATAATCACACAGGTGGGGAAACAGCCACGCTCATCAGCCAGATTCTCCCGCCAGATTCTGGCGAAAAATGGTATTACACTCAGAGCGCAGATTGCGTTACCATCAGTCGCTTCGCCATCTTAAACACATGGAACCTTGATGGCAACCTTGTCAGCCTGATTGCGGCGCCGGAATCCCTACCCACTTCCAATATTTTGCTCATCAACGCCCACCCACCCTGCTGCACCGATGATTCCGGGCGACAGCTGGAGATTGACCATATTATGTCCTTCATACGTGATGCCATAACCGCTGGCGGCTCCGTTGCTCTCCAGAAAAACACCCCCGTCATCATCGTTGGCGACATGAATTTTGTTGGACTCTCCCGGCAACTCCAAACCCTCTTGACCAGCGACATCGTCAATGAATCCCAGTACGGTACGGACTTCCAACCCGACTGGGACGCCACGATGCTCTCTGACTGTATCTCTACGCATAACAGTTCACGCGCAGCCTATACATGGCGCTCCGACACAAGCGACTATCCACCCGGACGCCTTGACTACATAATTTATACGGACAGCGTTATTCAGACTTCTCATCACTTCATCCTCTGGACACCGGACATGACGCCGGAAGAATTGATACAATACGGGCTTAATGCGGATGATACCGCATCCGCTTCTGACCACCTGCCGCATGTGGCTGATTTCCACACCCCCCTGAATCTCTGGATGCTGTGGTAAAGAATGGCGGACTGTTGTGCCGGTTATTGACTGATTATTGTTGAACCCTCGCGGAATTCCTGTTAGCAACTCTTCCTGATTTTCAGTAAAAAGGGAGGCATGCAAATCTCATGACCCGGTCAAGTCTTGCGCGGGATGATGTGCGGACATTTAAAACGCTTGGACTTCTCGGCGATATCTTCAAGCTCTCCATTAAGATGAAAAGCGAGGGGGTGGATTTTCTTCCTCTGCATCTTGGCGACCCGGCGCGGTTTGATTTTCCACCTCTGCCATCCTTCAATGAGGGAATCATCCGCGCGCTGGAAAATCCTCTCTCCTATTCATATGGCAACCCGCAGGGCTTTCTGCCCCTTCTTGAAAAAATCGCCGAGATTGAAGGCACGGAGCCCAGATATGTCTTCACTGGAAACGGCGTTTCTGACATGATGGACAAGCTTTTCAACGCAATGGCTGTCAGAGGCGCAAATTTCCTCCTGCCGGCACCTGTCTTTGCACCGTATCTCGACGTGAACACGAAAAACAATATTGAAAGCAGGCTTTACCGATGTGACCCGCAGACGTGGCAACCTGTGCTTTCATCAATTGAATCCAGGATTGATGATGCCACATCTCTTGTCCTTATAAACTCGCCAAACAACCCGACCGGTGCGGTTTATCATGATGAAAAGGTCAGGGCGATAATTGAACTTGCCCATGAGATAGGGCTGAAACGCCGGAGGAAAGACATCCCGCCTCTCTGCCTCCTCTTTGATGAAATCTATAGTGAGCACTATTTTGAGAAAAAACCGGCAGATGTGCGACCGCTCTTGAAGGATAGGGAAATCACATGGGTCAAGTTCAATGGCGCCTCCAAGGCATTCAATGTGACAGGTCTGCGCGTGGGTTATGCCGTTCTGGGCGGCGTGGAGCGTGATGCCCTGAGGGAAGCGCTCTATAATGAGTGCATCCTCCCCCTCTGCATGAATTCCATCTTTCAGGAGGGATACCTCGCCGCCCTTTGCGACCCGGCAAAGGAGGAATATTTCAGAAAAAACCGCGAACGCCTGAGGCGTCGACGCGACCTGATGCTTGACGCCTTCTCGAGGATTCCCGGCATCAGCGTTGTCAAGCCCGAAGGGGCGTTTTACATGATTATTCGAATGGATACCAAGTTCAAGACCGACCTTGAACTGGGTCTGGCGCTACTTACCGAGGAAAAAATCTGCACAAGCCAGATGAGCGCCTTCTTCGATGACGAAACCCATCCGGGCGGCACCATGCTCCGCCTTGTCATTCTTCCGCCAGAAGACATGCTTGAGAATGCCATGTCACGCTTTGCGCAGTTCATGGAACGGCATGGCAAAAGATAGGGTTATCGGCTTTAACCAGTTTTGTTTTGCTTGACGCATGAGGCGCGCATCATTAGCGTTCCCATAATAATTTTGAATAATATCTCCACCGAGGACATTTTGTGCCGAAGCGAACGGATATAAAGAAGATTCTCGTCATTGGCTCGGGTCCAATAATCATTGGGCAGGCGTGCGAGTTTGATTATTCCGGCACGCAGGGGTGCAAGGCGCTCCGCGAAGAGGGCTATCAGGTCATCCTCATCAACTCTAACCCCGCCACCATCATGACTGACCCGCAGTTCGGCGACCGCACATATATTGAGCCGCTGACCCTTGAATTTGCCCGCGAGATTATCAAGAAGGAGCGCCCCGACGCCCTCCTGCCCACACTCGGTGGTCAGACAGGATTGAACCTCGCTATGGAACTCCATAATTCCGGCGTGCTTGAGGAATTCAGCGTCCAGATGATAGGCGCTAACGCCGAGGTTATCAAGCGCGCCGAAGACCGTTATTATTTCAAGGAGACGATGCTTAAAATAAGCGTGGACGTCCCCCGCAGTGGATTCGCTTACAGCCTTGCTGAGGCGCTTGCCATTGTTGAAAAAATCGGGTTTCCCGTTATCATCCGCCCCTCATACACCCTCGGCGGGACAGGTAGCGGCATTGCCTTTAACATTGAGGAATATACGGAGGCGGTAAAACACGGACTCGCCCTTTCGCCCATCTCTGAGGTTATGATTGAGGAATCACTCCTCGGCTGGAAGGAGTTTGAGCTGGAGGTGATGCGGGATTGCGCCGACAACTTTGTTGTCATCTGCTCCATTGAAAACCTTGACCCCATGGGCGTCCATACGGGCGATTCCATCACTGTGGCGCCTGCCCAGACCCTGACCGACAAGGAATATCAGGAGATGCGGGACGATGCCCGAAAAATCATCTGCGCTATCGGAGTTGACACAGGCGGCTCCAACATCCAGTTTGCCGTGAATCCGCAGACCGGTCGCCGTGTGGCAATTGAGATGAACCCGCGTGTCTCACGCTCATCCGCGCTTGCCTCCAAGGCAACCGGTTTTCCCATTGCCAGGATTGCCGCCAAGCTCGCCGTCGGATACCGTCTTGATGAACTCCCCAATGACATCACAAAAAAGACCCCAGCCTGTTTTGAGCCAACTATTGATTACTGCGTAGTCAAGATTCCCCGCTTCGCCTTTGAGAAATTCCCTGGCGCGCAGGCAATCCTTGGAACACAGATGAAATCCGTTGGTGAGACAATGGCAATTGGCCGCACCTTCAAAGAGGCATTGCAGAAGGGGATGCGGGGACTTGAGACGGGGCGTTATGGGCTTGGCGGCGATGGGAAAAGCACATACATCCGCACTGAACTTCTGCAAAGACTCCGCACGCCCAATCCGGAGCGAATCCTCTACGTCAAGGAC
>JAPLSR010000083.1 GCA_026398545.1 Candidatus Sumerlaeota bacterium
GCTGGCGGTGACTACCCTTAAATCCTGATCCAGAATGATCAAGGGTTCACGCACGGTGTTGATGATGCTCTCGGCGTATTCGAGGGACTCATCTGCGGATTTCTTGATCACTTCCAGTTCTTTGCGGGTTCTTTCCAGACCGGCTTCTATCTCCTTGCGCTCCGTGATGTCCTCGATGGCAAGAAGAATTATCCGTTCTTTTCCCAACACTCTTTGCATTTGCCGGGCATTCAAAAGCATGATGCGTCTGCCAATGGTGGAAAAATCGTGTTCCACCTCATAGTTATCAAAGGCTGCCTTTTGGGGAAGGATGGTTTCCAGCAGTTCTCGCAGCTTGGGAATATCCCACTGGTGATTTCCCAAGTCATAGATAAGCTGTCCTACCGTCTCTTCGGGTTTTACCTTAAAGACTTCATAGAAGGAACGGCTGGCGGTGACTACCCTTAAATCCTGATCCAGAGCGATCAAGGGTTCACGTATGGTGTTGATGATGCTCTCGGCGTATTCGAGGGCATCATCGGTGGATATTTTTGTCATTTTGGGGATCATGGGTTAAACCTTTCGCCAAATTCATTGTAAAGGGTCTTGCCAAGGCGCCCGCCGCTGGATACGACGCCGCGAAGGAAATCGACTGTGCCCTCTCCGATATCCTTGATTCCCTTCAAGGATTCCTTGCTGATGAGGCTGGTGGGCGCAGCGTCCCAGTCGCCCCGGATGTGCAGGCGCGTCAGCCGGTCCTTCAGGCTCATGGCCAGTTTCACGAGCGGGATCGATCTGAGCACATCGCGCACCTGCTTGACCGGCGCCACAATCACGTACAGATCAAGATAGTGCTTCTCGATGTCCACTTGCCCGCCGGGCTCAATGTCGATCGCGGCGATCGCATTGGCCACGCGCGCCTTGTTCAGCGTGACTACAGGACCTTTGACCGCGAAAGTTGCCTCGACATCGGTGGATTGGAGCGCATCAAACTGCGAAATACCTACAAAGTTGAATAGACTGGTGAGAAGCGGCACGTCGCCCAGGTGCGCGTCCGTAAGATAGATGTAGCCCCGCCCCACCGTCTCATTGGGAGCGCCCGTGCGGCCATCCATGACGAAGATGTACTGGAGTTCTCCTTTGCGGGTTTCCTGGCTGCCGCTCAGAAGTTTTGACATTTCGTCGAAGCTGACGCCTTGCGCGTCGGCCTTGCAGTGGTATTTCACCGTGCCGTCCTCGAGGATATTCGCGGTCAGATTGCCCTTCATCTGGCCCTTGCAGAATGACGCGGACCATCCGGCCACAGCGCTTGGGGGCGTCTGCCCATCGAACTGGATTTCCCCACTCAAACCCGTCATGAGCGGACCGCGCGCGCAAGACACACGCCCGTCGGCCAGGGCGATGGCGCCGGAAATCCTGATGGCGGTGAAGGAGGAGGGGAGGTCGGAGAGCCGTCCGCGCAGGTCCACTTTCACATCCATCTTTCCATCCGCCTGCGTGACGAATGGCGCATTCAGCGCCGCGAAGATGGCCGCTGCCTCTTTCTGAACGACCGTATGCTTCATGACGACATTCAGGTCGGCCTCCAGCAATTCGCCTTCCACTGTTCCGTTCACGATGAGTTCTTCCCCAGGCACGTTAGTCATCCGTTTCAGCTCGATGCGATAACGCTGCCCGTCGGGGCGAACCGTGAGTTGAAGACCTCCCCAGCCAGTTCTCGCGTTCCCTTCCGCGACGATGCCGATGGACATGTTCCGGATTGTCAGGGCGCGGAGATCAACAGTCGCTTTCCCGCCCCGACTCAATGGGGCGGGCTTGAGCGGGAGTTGAAGCGCGCCGCCCGCGAAGTATCCTTGCAGGGCGAAATTCTCGACCTCCACCTCGCTTAGAACCGGATGGAGCCCTGGCCAGTTGCGCGGCGTCAGTTTGACGGACCCGGCGCGGAGCCATTCCCGGCCGGCGGCGTCGCGCAGTTCGACACCTCGCAGGTAGGACGGGCCTGTCCAATTGAAGTTGACGGCGCCTATGGTCAGCTGGCCGTCCCACTGCTTTTGCAAAGCCGCCGAAATCTGCTGACGCAGCACGAAAGGAACGAGCCAATATTTGCCAGCCAGGACAGCGGAGACAACAGCAAGGACAAGCGCCCCACCCGCGATTGCCAGTCGTCTGAGCCACTTTCGTTTCATCTTGTCACCTTTGCCGTGAATTAGCAAAGAAAGACGGAAATTAGGGTCAATCTACCAAAAATATATAAAATATTTTGTTGCAATATAAATCATTCATCAAGAATTTCGGGGTCAGACTTGCCAATTGGTTCAAATAAATATTGATATGAAAATCACTCTGAAATCATCGCTCATTTTATGACAAATATATACGCCGCCCCTTCTCCATGTAAATATAATTGTGATACATTATCATTATCGCCCCTGGATTTTTTCGGGGCGTCCTGAATCGCCGCAAACGAGGAATGCGCCGCCTCAAGCAGATATCTTGTGAATCTTGTTAATCATGTCAAAATTTCTTGAGAATTTATTTTATCAATTCAAAAATAATCGGCGTGCCGGGGCGGGATGAGGCTTCTACCCAGACCGGTCCTTCTTTAATATTGCCCTTTTCCCCGAACCGCCTCCAAGTCCCCGCCGGCAGATAGACACTGCGCCCCGCCACACCCTCCTCAAGAACCGGCGCAACAAGAAGCGATGTCCCGAAGAGATACTCCGTTGCCATGTCCCATGTTGCGGGGTCGTCGGGATAATCCATGACGAGCGGGCGTGCGAGGGGAAGCCCGGCATCCGTGAGTTTCTTGTATGATTCAATCATATACGGAATGAGGCTTTCCCGCAATCTGATGAGGCGGCGCACTACGCGCACCGCTCCTTCACCAAAATGCCACGGCTCGCGCGGCGTTGTTCCATGGAAACGGGCAAGCGGTGAAAGCATCCCCCATTCCGCCCAGCGCAGATAAAGCTCCGGCGAGGGCGGTCGCCCTGTGTAATGATGAAAACCGCCGATATCGCTCGCCCACCAGGGAACGCCGCTTGCGGCAAGGCTTAACAGACCGGCGAGCGTGGAGCCCATGGAATAAAATGTGCTCTGACTGTCGCCCGCCCAGCAGCCGGGGAAACGCTGGCATCCGCTCCAGCCGGGACGCGCCCACACCATCGTATCCGCCTCTCCGCGCGCCTCGGCAATCGCCTCCCACGTGTTTTTCAGATAAAGAAATGGATACACATTATGCAGGGCATCGCCGGGGGCGCCCTCGCCGTAATCAACCTTGAAGGCATCCGCGCCGCATTTGAGAAGCGCGCCGAGCAGGCGTTTGCGCTCATCCCATGCCGCCTGCGATGTGAAATCCCACAGCCCCACGCGCTCCAACCTTTGAACAATCCCATGTCCGCAAAGGGGCGGTTCAGATTTCGCCGGACGCTCCCTCTCATCCTTCAGCAAAAAGGGCTTCAGGCGCTTGTATGATTCGCTGCCCAGCCAGACATGCGGATTTTGCCAGAGACAGAGTTTGAATCCGCGCCCGTGCAGCCAT
>JAPLSR010000001.1 GCA_026398545.1 Candidatus Sumerlaeota bacterium
TGCGGAGAGATATCCCGATGTTGCCTTTCTGATTCACACAAACGGGCTCCTCCTGACGCCTGAGATGTGGGAGAAAATTCGGCACATCAGGGTTGACTGGCTTGTGGTCTCTGTTGATGCCGCCACGAAGGAGACGTATGAGAGGATTCGCGTGGGCGGGAACTGGGAAATCCTGATGCGGAACCTTGAGTTTCTTGCGGAGAGATACCGTGAGGGACGCATCCGCCTTTTTCACCTTAGCATGACGGTCATGAAATCGAACCATCAGGAGATGGTAGCATTTGCCGGGCTGGGCAAGCGCCTCGGCGTTACATGCACCTATTTTTCCCCCATCATCGGGGATTACGGTGAGGAGCAGATTTTTGACCGGCGGGACGCGCGGGCGCTGAGGCGCGTGGCGGAACAGCTCCGCCATCCGGCGATGGATGACCCTGCTATTGACACCAATGCCCTCTCGCCCTGGCGGGATTGGCGTCCGGGGTTTTCTGATTATAAGAAAATGGTGCGCCGCACACTGATGCGATTGGGGCTTCCCTTTCCGCACCATTGAAAAGATTCGTGTCCTTGTGTCTTTGTGGTTCACAGGTATTTTTATCAGGACTTTCAAAATTGCGGGAGAAAGGAGTGCTCATGCGAATCTTGGTTTTTGCCCTTGGTATTATGCTTCTGTGCGGGGGATGTATAACCGTCAGCAAAACCAGCGTGGATTATGTGCATGGCAGGGTGACACCTTCGCCCCTTCAGGGGAAATGCATCTGTCTTGACCCTGGTCACGGGGGCGACAGCAGCGGCGCCGTTGGACCGAAGGGATTGAAGGAGAAGGATATCAATCTGCGCGAGGCATTTTTTCTGAAGGAGATGCTGGAGAAGGCGGGCGCAACAGTGGTCATGACGCGCACGGATGATTCCGACCCCGGCATTGTTGAGCGCGCCACGTTCAACCGGCAGAAGAAGACCGACCTCTTTGTCTCCATGCATCACAATGCCAATGCGCAGAATGATAGAACCATGAACCGCACGGAATCGTTTTATCACTGGAATGATAACGGCGGACCCAGCGAGGACGCCGCACGTCTGATTCATCGGGAGATGCAGGGGCTCCTCAAACTGCCGAACAGCAAGGTTTATGTGTGCTGGGCTTATGGGGTGCTTCGCGAGAATAGTTACCCCGCCGTGCTGGTTGAGCCCTCATATCTTGCCAATCCCGATGAGGAGAAACGCCTGCGGGATGAGAAATATCTGCGCTCGATTGCGGGGGCGTATTTCCGCGGGATTGACGCCTTCTTCAGTGGAGGACGCCCCGAGGTCATCATACCGGAGGCGATTGATGTTTCGCCGGAGGGTGTTATTCATGCGCGGATTGTCCGCCCTGAGAAGAGCGCCCTCGTGGATGCCCGGGGGATACGTGTGGAACTGGACAGAGAGCCGCTCGTCAATTTCTTTTATGATGCCGGCACGGGCGAGCTGGCAATTCATCTGCCGGTGGTGACGGCGCCGGCGAGGCATGAACTCCTGCTTGCGGCGCGGAATCTTGCGGGGCATACCTCGTTTGTCGCAAGGCGCATGTTTGAGACAAAGGGCGCCATAAAAGGGACGGAGGCGCCGGAAAAGGTTCTCTTCCAGGGCATCCTGCAGGACAAGGTAATTATTGTTGACCCGCAGGGTGGCGGCGGGGAGCCGGTCTGCACAGGTCCGATGGGGCTGCGCGCCTCGGATGCCAATCTCAAAACGGCGCTCTATCTTGAGGATTATCTGAAGCGGTGCGGGGCGAAGGTCTTGCTTACGCGACGCACGGACAGGGAGATGGATAATGTGGCGAGGGTGGCGTTTGGACTGGAGCGCAATCCCGATATTTTTCTGACGGTCGGGCATCGTCTGCCTGAGCGCGGGATGAATGAGAAACCCGGAACCCTTGCCACGCGAATCGGGGCGCGCTGGGATAACGGGCTGGAAATCGGCAAAAAGATGATTTATCAGATGCGCCAGACCCTTGGCACGGGGGCGGCGCTGGGGGATGTGAACAGTCGCGAACCGCTTCCCTCAGAGGTGCACGGTTGGTCCAGCTGGGAGGTGATGCACGCCGCGCAAAAATACACGGCGGTTTATGTGTGCCCGATGATGTTTGATGCCCCCGGAGTTGAGGAGAGGCTCAGCGCAAGCGCCGGCTGTCGCAAGGAGGCGCTTGCAATACTTTACGGACTGCTTGCAAATTTCGGTCTGGATGACAGGAATATGGCGTCCATTTCAGGAACTGTTGTCTCAAAGGATGGCAAACCTGTGCTTGACGCCATTGTGCGTCTGGATGACGGACTTCTCATACAGACAGAACAGGATGGCAGATTCCCCTTCAAATTCCTCCCTGCCGGCAGTCACGAGATATATATCATAAACAGCGATTTCAAGCCTGAGAAAATTACGGTGGAGTTGAAGGAGCGGGAGGCTCAGGAGATAAGAGTGGAACTCGCCCCGTAGCCGTTTTTTCCGCCTCAGGTTTTTTTCTCACAATAAAATAGCAAAGGAGAAATCAGGAATGAAATCGGTTATCGAATCTGTGGAAGTCGCCGACAGGCTCAGGATGATTGAGGCGTGGATTGAATCCCTGATGCATAAAAAGTCCATGCCGGGTATGTCCGTCGGTGTGTTGTATGACCGGGAACTGGTGTGGGCGCGGGGATTTGGTCTTGCCGATGTTGAGGCGCAGATTCCTGCCACGCCGCAGACCATTTATCGCATCGCCTCCATCACAAAGACATTCACCGCCACTGCCATCATGCAGTTGCGGGACAGGGGACTTTTGCAGCTGGATGACCCGGTTTGCAGGCATCTTCCATGGTTCAGATTTCACAACCGTTTTCCAGAGGCGCCTGAGGTCACGCTTCGTCACCTCATAACCCACACCTCAGGATTGCCGCGGGAATCACCCTTTCCTTACTGGAATGATTTCAACTTCCCAACGCGGGAAAAGATGATTGAAAGCCTGACTGGACAGGAAAACACCTTTCCGTCCGAGACGCGCTGGAAATATTCCAATCTTGCCCTTTCCATTGCCGGCGAGGTGGTCGCCGCAGTTTCGGGTCAGCCGTATCATGAATATATTTATGAGCATATTCTTGAGCCGCTCTGGATGGAGAGCACATCTGTGTTTCTGCCTGAGGGGCACAGGTCTCGCCTTGCAGTGGGGTATGGGTAGCGCAGGGCGGATGGCAGTCGTCACATCATGCCATTTTCGGATTTAAAGGGGCTTGCGCCGGCGGGCAACATATCTTCAACGGTGGAAGACCTTGCCCGATTTATTTCCTTTCAGTTAAGAGATGGACAGGCGGGGGGTGCGCAGGTTTTGAAGGAGAGCACGCTCCGTGAGATGCACCGCGTTCAGTGGCTCGCTCCCGACTGGAAGAGCGGGTCGGGGCTGGGGTTTCGCATCCGCCGTGATGAGGGGCGCGTCCTGTGCGGGCATGGTGGCTCCGTTTCGGGATATCGCTCACAGATACTTTTTGCGCCTGAGGAGAAGGTCGGCGTGGTCTGCCTTGCCAATGCAGACGATGCAGACGCGGGGATGTATGCCGACCGCATCATGCGGTGGATGGCGCCAACCATTGTGAAGGCAGTTTCTCCGCCATTAGAAATCAAAAAGGCAAATCCTGCGTGGGAGCGGTATGTGGGCAAATACAGGAATCAGTGGAGCGATACACAAATCATGCTTGCAGGCGGCGAGCTGGTCATGTTTGACCCGTCAGATGAAGACCTCTTTGCCGGAATGGCGAGGCTTGAGCCTGTGGAGGGGCACGTCTTCCGCATGGTCGGTGAGGAAGGGTTGATGAGCATCGGGGAGAAGGTTGTGTTTGAGATGGGTGAGGACGGGAAGCCGCTGAGGGTGAGGCTTGGCGCAACCTATATTTATCCCGTTTCCTCGTGGTTGGATGAGGTAAAAGAGATTTAGAATCCCCCAAAAAATGAAATTCATTCACCACAGTCCGCCTCAGGCGGACACAGAGGACACAGAGAATAACAATAACAAGCAAGATTTTTCCCTCCGGAGGTGGGGTGTGAAGGGCTGGACGTGTGTCGTTCTTTCTTTATCTATTTTCCTTTTTATAACCTCTGTGAATCTCTTTGCCGGTGAGGAGATATGGGAGATTAATCCTGACCCGCGGATGATTCCCAGACAGAGCACGACGGGTCCCCTCCCGCCTGCCGGCGTCAGAGAGAAGAGACCGGACAAGGCGCCTCTTGCCCGTTCTGACAGACTCACTATCGGCGTGCCTGCTTACCTGTGGAGGCATGGCTGTGGACCAACCGCCCTCGGCATGGTCGTCGGATACTTTGACACACATGGCTATCCCAGACTGATACCCGGGGATTCCTCGCAACAGACGGAGGCGGTCAATCAGGTCATCGCCTCCCAGAGGGATGCCGAACACCCACAGCATTATGAGGATTACAGTCTGCCCAAAGATACGGAAACTACCGGGATACTGCCGGATAAATCAGAGCCTCCCGCCGGCGATGAACATCCCTCAAACTGCATTGCCGATTTCATGCACACCTCCCGGAGCGCCGATTGGAACCGCTATGGCTGGAGCTGGTCGGACATGATTGGACCTGCCTGGATTTTCTATGTCAATCTTGCAGCCCCGGAATACGAGCCGCAGTATGAAGACTTTTTTCAATACGGCAAACCCGTCACATGGGAGGTCTTGAAGGGTGAAATTAACGCAAATCGTCCGATGGTCTTTCTTGTGGACATAGATGGCAATGTAAAAACTGACCACTTTGTAACCGTGATTGGATATCGCGAGTCGCAGGGGTTCAGGGAATATGCCTGCCTTGACACGTGGGCGCCTGCTGATGTGGTGCGCTGGGAGAAGTTCCTCCCCATGTCTGCCGGCACTCCATGGGGGATTTGTTCCGGGACGCGCTTTATTCTTAATGCGCCCCCGGAGCCAACGCCCACACCGACCCCAACCCCTGTCCCGACACCTTATGCGGCGGTCTTTTATGTCCCGAAGGATTATCCGACTATCGGGAAGGCGATTGAAGCCGCCACAAGCGGCACGGTGATAATTGTCGCCCCGGGGGTTTATAAGGAAAATATCAAAATCTCCGGCAAAAATATAATCCTGCGCTCCGTGAATCCCACCGACCCGGACATTGTTTCCCGAACTGTTATTGATGGCGGTGGGTTGAACACTGTTGTTACATTTTCGGGGAATGAACTGACGACATGCGTCCTTGCGGGATTCACCATAACGAGTGGCATGGGGGTCGTGAGGGGTGGCGGCATCAGCGGCAACGGGACGCTGGCGCACATCCGGAATAATCGCATTATGGGGAATGTCTCCTGCCCGCAGTATGTCTATTCGGGTTACAGCGGGGGTCGCGGCGGCGGGATTGAGGGCTGCAATGGCATAATTGAGAATAATATTATTGCGGAGAATAGCGCCATCGGCGTGAGCTCCAGTAATGAGGATTCAATCTCGCTGGGAGGCGGGATTTTTGGTTGCAACGGAGTAATCAGGAATAATCTTATTTTTAACAATCGTGCGGAGGTTTATGGCGCCGGTGGCGGAATTGCCTATTGTGAGGTCAGAATGGAAAATAATGTTTTGTATCATAATATTGCGGCGGATTTCGGCGGGGGTATATTCCATTCCGGCAATGCCATCCAGAACTGCATCATCTGGGCAAATGAGGCATCCTCCACACCCACCGCCCAGGTGGGGGAGACTTATGGGAAGGTGCAATTTTCCTGCATCCAGGACGGGGAGGGAATCGGGGAGAAGATTATTACATCTGAACCCACCTTTGCTGACCCGGGGAAATATGATTTTACCCTTGCGGATGGCTCTCCCTGCATTGACGCCGGCAATCCTGACCCCTCCTTAGATGACTTCTGCAGACCTCCGGGTAAAGGTGAGCCCGGAAACGATATGGGGGCATTCGGAGGGGCGCATAATTTCGGGTGGAATACGGTGGGAGTCGCACAGATGGTTGATGAAATTCTCGGGCGGAAGAGGATACTCCGCGATGTGTTCCCGCTCGTTGACCAGAACGGCGACAATAGCATGGATGTCACGGACATCATCCTGCTTCTCAGACAGGAATAATGAGCAAGAGAAAAAATAATGGCGAAGAGGGGCGGGCATCACAAGTCAGCGACCCGCAACCTCCCGCAAAGAGAGCGGTTATCCTTATATCCCTCGCCCTCCTCATTATCCTGACCTTAATCACCTTTCACCCAGTATTTTCCTGCGATTTTACCAACTTTGACGATAACAGGATGGTTACGCAGAACCCCCTCATAACATCGCTTTCATGGCGGAATTTGGGAGTCATTTTCACCCGATATTTTGAAGCCCTTTACCATCCGCTTGTGCTTTTGAGTTATGCCATTGAGTATCATTTCTTCGGGTTAAATCCGGTTGTGTATCATGTGACAAACCTTGCGCTTCATATAATAAGTTGTGCGCTTGTATTCTGGCTGATTTTTTTAATCAGCGGCAGGGTTGGCGCGGCGCTTGTCACGGCGGTCTTATTCGGGATTCACCCATTGCATGTGGAGTCTGTTGCGTGGGTTACAGAGCGGAAGGATATGCTTTATGCCCCGTTTTTTCTGGGGGCATTGATAAGTTATGAATTGTATATGGTGCGTGGCGGGAGAAGGTATTACATTCTTGCGCTTTTCTTATTTTTGTTTTCCCTTCTTTCGAAGCCGATGGCGGTAACACTGCCTGTCCTTCTTATCCTTCTGGATTATATACGTGGGCGGGGAGTCCGAAGAGAGGGACTCATTAAAAAGTTGCCGTTTTTTGCGCTCGCCTTTGTTTTTGTCCTTGTTACCATCAGGGGGCATTACCAGCCGGTTCAGGAGAAGGCGATACAGGAATACAATTTCCCCTTGTTTCAAAGGGTTTTTGTGGTCTCGTATAATATTTTATTTTATCTGTGGAAGATGTTTCTGCCTGTGCGGCTCTCATGCTATTATCCCTATCCGGTGAAAGGGGGAGATGCCCTTGTCCCTGTTTTATACATTTCGCCATTTGTGCTGGCGGCGCTGGTTTTTCTTGTGTTTTTCCGCCGGAGAAGAACGGGGGCAATGGTCTTCGGCGGGCTATTTTATCTGACGACCCTCTTGCCGGTTGCGCAGATCTTGCCCGTGGGGGCGTATGGCATTCCAGCCGACCGCTACTCTTACATCCCCCTCATCGGGGTGTTTTACATCCTTGGCGAGTTGTTTCATCGCATTTATCATCACAGAAATTACCGCCACGCGGTGATGCGAGTTTTACTGGCGCTCATCGTGGGAATGCTCATCGGCGTCCTGTCCTTCCTCGCTCAGAAGAGGTGCCGCGTGTGGAAGGACAGTCTTTCCCTGTGGAACAATGTGCTTGAACAATATCCCCGCGGTGCCGTTGCCTTTCACGGTCGCGGTTCATATTATGCCGAGAAGGGGGAGATGGACAGGGCAATCCTTGATTACAGCTGGTTTCTTGAGCTCAGGGCGGATTACCCTCCTGTTTTAAATGCCCGCGGGATGTGTTATGTTAAGAAGGGAGAGTGGGAGAGGGCGCTGGCGGATTTTAATGAGGCAATCAGACTGCGTCCCCTTTTTGCGGTTGGGTATTATAATCGCGGTGGACTTTATATGAACCGGGGCGAGACGGAAAAGGCGATTCAGGACTTTTTACGCGTCCTTGAGATTCAGCCGGATTCTTATGACGCATATAACAATCTTGGCGTGGCATATCAGCAGAAGAAGGAATGGGACAGGTCTATATATTATTTCACGCGTGCGCTTGAGATAAATCCGGGATACGCCAATGCGTATGCGAATCGAAGCATATCCCGCCGCCTGAAGGGCGAGCCGGACGGGGCTCTGGATGACCTGAAAAGGGCAATCGGCATGAAGCCCTCAGTGGCAGAATATTACAACAACCTCGGCAATGTTTATTTCCAGAAGGGAGATTATGGTAACGCCCTGAAGTATTATTCAATCGCCATTGAATTGAATCCCCGTTACGCCGATGCCCTTTATAACCGCTCCACTGTGTTTGTTAATAGAGGTGAAAATAAAAAAGCCCTCTTGGATTTGAACGGGGCGATTGGGGCAAACCCCGGAGACCCCGCATATTATTCCGCCCGGGCGGAGGTTTATTTCCATCTTGGGGAATATGACAGGGCGTGGGAGGACGTCCGGTATTTGCAAAAGGCTGAATACCCAGTGGAGCCAGCCTTTCTTGAGGGACTGCGCAAGGCATCGGGAAAGTTAAAGGACAATTGAACCGCCACACCGACTACTGAGATATATTCAGGAGTTCCGAAAAGTAACATTTTTAACCACAGATGAACACAGGTGAACACAGATATAAATTTCCATTATCAGTGTTTATCCGTGTTTATCTGTGGTTAACAAAATTTATTTCTATTACCTTTAGGAGTTCCTGAAGATATATCATGCGTGGAAAAAAAGACTTGATTCAAAGCCTGAGCCGTGAAATGAACCAGGTTAAATTTGACAGCATCGGAAATTATGAGCGTAAGGCGTCCCCATGGGTTAATTTCTCCTGAGAGGGATGGGTATGTTAGTGTTTCCCAGATTGCTCCACGATGCCATCAAGTCGGGCAAGGTCGCACTTGCCTTTCGCATGTGGGAGACGTGCCGCCTTGTCAGTGGAAAGACTTACGGTCTTGAAAACCTCGGGAGAATTCTCATCCAATCGGCGGAGAAGGTTTCCTTCTCCTCCATCACTGAAGATGCCGCCCGTCTGGCGGGTTTCCCGGACCTCGGAGCCCTCATGTCGCAATTTAAATCGAGCAATGCCCATTTTGACCCGACTAAGGACACCTGTTACCGGATTGCTTTCAGATATATGGGCAACGGGCACCCCCGGAGTGACGGGATGCCCCAGCGTCCGCTTTCTCAAAGGATGCTGGGGCGGCTCGATGAGGCGCTGAAGCGGATGGATCGCCGCGCCCAGGGCATTACCTATTCCGCCATACTGAAGGAGATTTCCCGACAGACCTTCCACAGGGTCGGCACGCTTGCCGGACATTTTGGCTGCCAGCCCACGGAAATCAGGCGCAAACTGTTCCGCCTTATGAAGGAGCAACTGGTGGTGGCGGATGGCTCACGCCGTTATTCCCTTACGCCTCGCGCGCGGCAACTCCTGAGCCATTGTGAGGCGAAGATAGCGGAGCTAAAAAAATAATAAATTGAGTCATTGAGAGATTGAGTCATTGAGAGATTGCAGTATTTAATGAATCAATGAGTCAATGAATCAATGAGTCAATCTTTTGGAGCAGAATCTTGAAGGTATTGCATGTCACGTATCGCTTTGGCGAGGAACTCATTGGCGGTGCGGAGCAGTATCTATGGAACCTCTCCCGCCATCTTGCCTTGCGCGGGGTGGATGTCACCGTTGCCACAACAACCGCCCGCGATTTTCGCTCACCCACACGGTGGAATGTCTTCTGGACAGAAGGATATTCAGCGGGTGAGGAGATGCGCTCCGGTCTCCGCATCATCAGGTTCCCCTTTACCCGGTATCCGCGTTGGATTGCAGGTCTTTACGGGATTGCCCTGCAGAGGCGCTTTGACCGTGAGGAGTGGGATTTTCCGCCGCCGGATGTTCATCCGGAGGGCATGGGGATTCTTGGACGCGGGTGGTATTTTGAGGAGCCACTTGGCGGAGGTCTCACCCAGCGCTGGACGGGTCCCCGCGCGGAAATCTTTATCTGCGATGAAAATGTCCAGGAGGTTGGATTCTGTGCGGCGTGCCCCTGGGAGAATTCCGGCGAGGTCTTTTTGAATGGTGAAAAGTCGGGGGAATTCAGAACCGGAAAGTCGCACCAATACTTTGCCTTCAAAGCGCCCGTTCCTCAGCGCCATTTGATAGTGGAGGTCAGGCTCAGACGCCCCAGCCGTCCCTGGCGCGACCTTCGCAAACTCGGCATGGTCGTCACCGGCATCTCTTACCGGGCGGGTGACGTTACAAAGTCTATCCCTCTATACTGCCACTACACCTCAGCCCTGACTCGCGAGAAAGACATCCTCCTTGACTGGCTTAAAAGGCGCGCCTTAGGGCGTCCCTCGCGCTATTGCACTTATTTTGACCGCGCGCGCGGTCCTTATTCACGCCCCCTCCTCCGCTATATTGATAAAAATTCCCGCCACTTTGACCTTATCCTCGGGCATGATTTTCCCCACTACACCCTTGGGGCGGCTGTCCGCGCGGGAAAGAGGTCAGGCATCGCCACCGTCGCCCTTCCGCTCGCTCATCTCGAGGATGATTATTACCACTGGCGACATTACTATGACGCCCTTGCCTCCGCGGATGTGACCTTCAGCCTGTCCGACTATTCGCGCGATATCTTCCGCTCGCACTTCGGCGCCAATGCCCATACCCTCGGTGGCGGCATCGACCTTGAGGAGTTTGAGCGGGCTGAATTTGACGGCGATGGTTTTCGCCGCAAGTATGGACTGGAAGATACGCCGGTGATTCTTTTTGTGGGACGCAAAGCCTATCCGAAGCGCTATGACGCCCTTATCCGGGCGGTGCGGATTGTGAATCGCAACACCCCCTGCAGACTGGTCATGATTGGACCGGATGAGGACAGGCAGGGGGTGGATTCTGCGGATGCGCTCTATCTTGGTCCGCTGGACAGGCGGACGATTCTTGATGCCTATGATGCCTGCGACATCTTTGCCATGCTCTCAGGGTCGGAGAGTTTCGGGATGGTCTTCACGGAGGCATGGATGCGCCAGAAGCCTGTCATTGGTTACAGGCGATGCGGGGCGGTTGCCTCCCTGATATCTGACGGGGTGGACGGTTTTCTCTGCGATGCGGATGAGGAGGTGGCGCGGCGGATTGTGGAGCTTCTGGAAAATCCCGACTTGCGGAGGCGTCTTGGCGAGGCGGGTCGCCGGAAGACGCTTGCCCGGTTCACATGGGATAAAATCGCTGCGCAAGCGCATGCCCTTTATGAGAAGGTTGTGGCGAAAAGGAAGGGACAACTTAGATTGAACCATTGATTCATTGATTCATTGACTCATTGATTCAAGTGTTCAATGATTCAATGACTCAATCATTCAATTATTCAGGGAGGGGACGCCGTGGAGCGAAAGGTCGCCGGGTGTATCCATATCCGTTAGAATGCCGGAATCATCAGTTTGCAGTTCACGTATCATCTCAGGATGTGCGCAGAGGATGGTCTGGAGTCCCTCCGGCAGGAGTGACGGACTGGCGAGGATTTCATCACAGAGTGTGCATGGCAGGAGGAGGGGATGCCCGCGCCGGTTCCCGCATGTCGGGATGAGAACCTTTTGCGGGTGGAGGATATGCGCATCGCAGAGCAGACGATAAGTCTCTTTACGGACAATCGGATGGTCAACAAGGCAGACGAGGACGCCCGTGGCT
>JAPLSR010000110.1 GCA_026398545.1 Candidatus Sumerlaeota bacterium
TGCGATGTGCATGGTGAATTTCAGCGCGGGGATGTTGTGGAAATCCGTGATGCCGCCGGCACGCGCCTCGGCAAGGGGCTTGTGAATTATGATTCGGGGGATGTGCGTAAAATCATGGGCGCCAAGTCCGACGCCATCGAAAAAATCCTCGGTGAAAAGGAATACGACGAAGTAATCCACCGCGACAACATGATTATCTTCCCGCAGTGAAAAAACATAGTCCCGCTCTCATTTTTTCGGGAGGTGCGGCGATGGGCATGACAATGATTGAAAAGATAATCGCGTCGCATTCAGGGGATGAGGTGCGCGCCGGCGCTGTCGTCTGGATGAACCTCGATGTCCGGAGCGCGCGCGACTTCGGCGGCGCAAACGTCGTGAAAACGCTGGAGAGGGAATGCCCGGATAACCCTGTCCATGACCCGGCAAGAACGGTCTTCACCTTTGACTGCAACGCCCCGGCAGTCACAATCCCGTATGCCAACAATCAGCACATCTGCCGCCAGTTTGCCCGCAGTCATGGCATCACCCTCTTTGATGTGGATGCCGGCATCGGCTCGCACGTCCTGCTCGATAGCGGCTGGGTCTCCCCCGGCATGACCGCCGTCGGAACGGACAGCCATCTGAACATCTTCGGCGCCATCGGCGCATTCGGTCAGGGGATGGGCGACCTCGACATTGCCTTTGTCTTCAAATACGGCCGCACATGGTTCGAGGTCCCTCCCACGATGAAAATTACAATCCACGGGACTTATGACTATCCAACGTCCGCCAAAGACCTTGCGCTTTTCATCCTGGGGCAACTGGGCGCAAGCGGGGCGCTGGGGCGCGCGGTGGAGTTTTACGGTCCACAGATTGAGCGACTCGACCTTGCCGAACGCCTCACCCTTTGCTCTATGGCGACGGAGATGGGCGCAGTGATCTCGCTCATCCCGCCGAATGAGGAGATTATTGAATACTGCCGCACGCGGGCAAGAGACGCAGACATGGTGCGCCCCGTCTTCGCCGACCCGGACGCCTCTTACTGCGAAGAGTTGGAGTTTGATGTGACCGACCTCCCATCCCTCATGTCTGCCCCGCCCAATCCGGATAATGTTCATACCGTTGCTGAGCTTTCCGGACGCAGGGTGGACTCAGTCTTCTTAGGCTCATGCACGAACGGGCGGTATGAGGACTTTGCCCTTGTGGCGGAGTTTTTAGCGGGGCAGAAGGTTGCGCCGAACGTCATGGTGAAGGCAGTCCCTGCCACGCGGGAAATCTACGGTCGGCTCCTCGCGGATGGCGTCATTGCCCAGTTGCACGAGGCGGGCGTGATTGTTTCCCATGCCGGCTGCGGCGGCTGCGCCTCGGGGCAGATTGGAATGACCGGCAAGGGTGAGGTGCAGGTCTCGACCGCGAATCGGAATTTTCCGGGCAAGCAGGGCGAGGGTGAAACCTATCTCGCCTCACCGGTTGCCGCCATTGCCGCCGCTATTGCAGGTGAAATCGTCCCGCCGGTGGAATTGATATAGCACTAAGAATTTCCAAAAATAAGGGATTCACCACAGAGACACAGAGGACACGGAGAATACTGAAACAGAGAAAATATCGGACATTCTCTGTGCACTCTGTGACTCTGTGGTGAAATGGATTTTATTTTGTTACTGACTCTAAATAAATTGCACGGCGGTTGTTTTCTTCAGTATGTTGCAAATCCGTCAAAATGCCTTCCCACATTCGGATTCATCAACCTGTCCGGCGAGAGGATATAAATTCCCGCGTATGGATACAGAATATATAGGTATGGGTCATCCACCACGACTCGGAGGGCATAATATCCGGGGAGGGGCTGATGAAAACCATTGAGATGTGGACGTCCATCCCCATCCAATCCGATAATGGCAATGCCATCCAGTCCTGCCGAGGCAAAAATGGTGGTCTTGCGGTAGAATGCCACTGAGTCGCACCGTGTGAGCGGCACTGCCCCTGTGAGAACGGGCAGGTGCGGCTCCTTTATGGAAAAAACCTTCACACCGTAATCTCCGCACGCCACCGTCAGCGCATCACCGCACAACGCGCCCATAAGAGGTCTGTTCAGGGGAATCGTCCCAATCCTGACCGGTTCGGATGTGGAAATATCCTCCACGAGGATGCCTGTGAATTCGTCCATGATGTAGGCAACATCGCCATGGGGAATGATATGGAGAGCGAGTTCGCACGGTTCGCTCCGAGCCACAAGGACAGGGCTGGTGACGTCTGATGTGTCAAGGAGCGTCAAACCATATTCGCCGGAAGCAAGCCATGTGCGGTTTTTCTCCGCAACAACCGTTAGCGGAGTTCCCGTGTGTCCCCACCACTTGCCGATTTCGATTAGCCGCCCAGCCGGGTCAGGTTCGTAAATGACCATTCCGCCCCACGGGTCGGCGCAAAAGAGCCGTCCCCCATCAATTGAGACACTTTCGTAATTGTGCAGGTCCTGATGTATGTCGAGGAGGCGCGGCGTCCAGGGGCGGGCAACGTCATAAAGACGCAGACCGCCCGTTCCTGCGGCAACACAGGCAAGACCGTCTTTTGCTGCAAGGTCGCATGTGAGCTCGGCGAGCGGGATGAGCGACACGAAGGAGTTCTCCGTTTCCACGGATGGCTTTTCGCGGGAATCGTTCTG
>JAPLSR010000446.1 GCA_026398545.1 Candidatus Sumerlaeota bacterium
GGATAACCTTTGTCTCGCGCATCCCGGCGCGCGAGGAGCTCATTGCGGCGATACAGAGGCGCATATTTGAAAAACTGCGTATGAAGATTAAAAGGAGGCGCGCTTCACTCTTCATACTCGGCGACGGCGGCGATAAATGTCAGGAAGTCAAAAGAAATGCCGAGAAGGCGATTCTCGAGCTCGGCGTGGATGTGGATGTGGAGATGGTCACGGAGGAAAAGACCATTTATTCCTTTGGCATCTCGCCCGTGCAGACGCCGGCTGTCATAATGGCGCGCTACACGGTAAAATCCACTAAGAGTGTGCCCGAGCCGGTGATTCTCAAGGAATGGATTAAAGACATCCGATGAGACGAATTCCCCTCATCCTCCATTATAAGATTCTCTGCCTCGCTCCGTCGCCAAAGCTTTGGCCCAGCCTTCGCAGCCGCTTCGGCGGAGTAGGCAGCGTCGGCGACAAATATTGTGAAAGCTTCTATCGGTTGATGGTCTTATCCGCCTGTCGCGGTTGATAAAACCAGAGATGGTACAGTTTTAAATGGGAATATTCCATCTGCATGACCTTCAGGGTTATCTTGTCATTTCCCGTTATGTGATCTGCGGGAATAGTAAGGCTTTCATATTGCCATTTATTGGGAGGACCGCCGGAAAGAAACCAAGGTTTCTCTAATTCATAACCATTAACAACCATCTGGATGCGTATCGGTTCTACATTCCCAAACCGCCCCAGGATGTGAAGCGGTCTATTAGCTTGCGAACATACGCGGAAAGAACACTCCCCCGTGATACTTCGGCCTCCCTCAAGGAGATACGCGCCATTCGGTTCCTGACGTTGCTCAATAAGAGAGGCGGATTCCATTTCAATAGACCTGGAATGACACGTGAATTTGTAGTCTGCCTCGGAACGTAAATCAGCAATATTTAAGCTTTGCGTTGTGTAATCCTCATCAGGGGGGATTTGAGATATGCCTCCGGGGCGCTCAGAATTCTGGCTTCCGTTATAAACGTCGGGATTAATCGCGTAGCTGAACACCTTGTCTTCACCCATCTGGTGACGATAACCAAAAAATCCCTGATAAGGCACCCAGGATAGTGGTAATTCGCTGATGCCATAGGCTTCTGCCACAGGTTGATAACTTAGAACAGACCTGAGACAGCCTGTCTCAGGATTCCATATGGCAAACAGGAAAGGACGATTAGGTCGGACCAGTAAGTCAGTTTTTCCTTCTATATAGGGTTGCCACGAATAAGAAGTTCGCCTCACAGAGAGTCTGATGAATTTCCCTTTTGTGAATTGTTCAGGGAGCATGAGGTCTAATTGTTTTTCATGGTCGATTATCTTAGTCGCCGACGCTACATAGCTTTGGCGACGGAGCGCGGTGATATTATGATCCCCCACAAGGGCATAACCCGCCATGCTGGTGTCAGGACGCGGGATGTCAGCCATTTCCCGCCAATCCAGTTTCAGGTTTTTGAGGCACCGAATCATCTCCTCATCAAGGAGACCGAGCCCGTTGTCATGTAAAGCCATTAAGACCATATCACCTTTTGAGGCGCTTTTGAGAAAATCACCCGGTTTCCAATAAGCCATTTTTTCGAGGGCATCCGCCCCAAACCGCCAGTAGGCAAAGCCATAAACCTGCCGAGCCTTTTTATTTTTCCCCGCCTTTTCTGAGAGGATGCGGCGCATTTCTTCAAAAACACATCCTGAACCGCCCCGGGTGTTGGAAGCGGTTAGTCGACGCGCCCCAAGTCCAAAGAAGTCTAATACATACCGGTCTGAATAATATTTTATCAGTCCGGCATCAGACACAAGTAAGATTGCCGAATCATCAAGATAATTGTTAATAAATTGAAGACTCTTTCCATTTAACCATTTCATATCCCTGCAATTATCCCCATATAAATCCGCCCAGTATAGAATATTCCAACCGAATAGCAACAAAAGACAAATGCGCGCCAATTGCAGGGTTTTAGGGGTTTCCTTAAGCAATCGCTCCCATCCGATTATCAGCATGACCATCCCTTCGGGGAGATAAGGGATAAAATATCGCTGATGATGCCACATCCCGAATGCCAGTATTCCTTCAACAAAAAAGCCGAAAAAGAATACTGCGGGGAAAATCCATTCCCTGTCTTTAACCCGGAGAAGACCCAAAACTAAAAGGGTGGTGAGAACTATAAAACCAGTTCCATAACCCCAGATATATGTTAATAATGTGCTATAGTTTTCATTCATCCGTATTACAAGTCGCCCCAGACTGAAATCACCCGTGAAAAAGGGACTTTTCTGGATGGCAGTATTGAAGAAACTTCCTGTGATAAGAAAGACAGAACCATAAATCAGGAAGCAGATAATGAGAGGAATCAGAAAATAAACAGCGTGGATATAATTTTTGCTTTTCAGAGCGGTTAATCCATAAATCAGGGAGGCGCCGAAAAGGAGAAGACATATTTCCGGGCGGGTCAGAGACGCAAGCGTTAGAAGTATAAAAAAATGTCTTGTCCGCCCATCTACAAAGGCACAACAGGCGGCAAAAAGTAGAAAAGACAAAATCGGGACTTCCATGCCGCAATAAAATCCCCAGAGAATCTTTCCCATGGAGAAGGTGAGCACAGCGGCAAGAAAGGGCATGGAAATGCCCCGACGTTTATAAAAGTTTGCGGCAATAATAAGGCTTCCTGCAAATGCCGCTAAAGCAACTATATGGGAAAACCATACAATATTCTTTCCCTGAAAACCGGCAATGTAGCCAATTGTGCAAAGAGAATAATATGATAACGAAGTCAAGCCGAGGCTGGGAGGGTCTTCCACATTATAATGAAAGAGGTGCCCATGGGCGGCATTCCGCGCATAGACAAAGAAAATATACGGGTCATCAAGCGGAAGGGTTATTTCCCCACCGGTCTTTGAAAGGGCATTTCCAATAAATATTGTCGCTAATATAATGCTGAAAATACAGGCGAGTAAGATAAGGAGGATATTAAATCTACCTGACTCTTTTCCCCATATTTTGCATAACAAAGAACCCATATTATTTTTTTTGTCTCATTTTGTCTACTGTATGTTCTCACCCATCAGTACACCATCCATAATTGTTTTGGTTGTGGGGGAGCGGTAACTGAGCCCCATACCCCCTTGCCTGCGGAATCCGTCAGTCCTGTGATATCGAATCCCTCCACATACCCGCCACCAGTAATAGGTGTAATGGACTGCGTCACACCCGTGATGAACTGGAAATCGACGCCTGTCCCCGGCACAGTATCCTTCACCAGCGCCATAGAGCCAAACTCGCCGGCGGTGTTATCAAAATTCCAGATATCGTTAAACGCATTGGCAGTGCCATCCATAAACTGTACCCGGATGTTGACGGGTGAGTTGAAGGGAACGAGCTGGTCGGAGTAATTCTTCGTCCAAATGATGAAGAGCGCATTGCTCGCCGTTGGGAAGGAATTTCCTCCACTCCGTGCAATCCGGTCGGCAAGGGTTGCCTGTTTGATGCTAACCTTTATCACGTTCGGGTCTGAGGGGTCTGTTTCAACATAATTCGGGAATTCAATCTGGTGCCAGGTGTAAAAACCGCCCGCCCCCGGTGTCAGGGTTTGTGAAACCAGGATTCTCACCATACCCCCGCCCTGCGGTTTGATACTTACTGTGCTTTCCTCAATTGTGGAACCGGGCAGGTTTCCGAAGATACCCGAATCGCCGGGAGACGCCAATCTCATTCCGCCCGTGGCGCCGGGATACTTGAGATACCACAGGTGCACAGTCACAGTATTATTCTCAGTATCCACAATTTGCTCCCCCGGAACAGGAACCCAGCGCCAACAGCCATCCTCACCCGGCACACACATATATATTCTCATCCCTGCCTCTGCAAAACCCATATCAGTATCCACATCGCCATCAAGGTATTCAAGGGTGAGCGTTGCCGATGTCAGAAATTTGACGTTATCCGCATTGGCAAGTATCTGAATGGCGCCGCCGGGCAGGGATGGCGTGTCACAGCCGGGCAGGGGCGACGGAATATCGGGGAATTTCATGGTAAACTGGATGCTGGGTTCTGCTTTGACCTTTCCTGATGAAGAGGAGATGGAACCTCCGGGGATATAAAAGGAGTGGTGATATGCGGCGTCCGGGTCGCCCGAATTGTCAAGTGTGCCGCCAGCAGACCCGATATCCCTCACCACAACCCTGAAGCTATATTTGATATCCAGACCGGTATCATTAAGATACTGTTCGCCCAGGTCGATACAGTCCACCCCATCCAGACTGAGAATGGGGAGTTTCGGACGACCGATAGAAAGGTCAAGGTCAATGCCCGAAGGTGAGCCTGATTGAGTCATTGTTGTGAGAAAATCACCTTCAATCGTCAAATGAGCGCCCTGTCTGAGTATCAATATCAACTCGCGGGAACTGTAAGGATTGATAAAGGCATCAAAACCCCCATCGCCAAGGCTATCCTCCTTCACATGTAGATAAAAATAGTCAGGAGTGAGAGATTTTGTGATTGTGACTCCCTGGTCAAAAACAAGGGTCAATGCCTCTCCGGGCTCCGCATTACCATTACCATTAGCATCATTGAAAATTGCGTTAACAAGATGCGGTCTCTTGACAGGCTCAAGGAGGAAGGCATGAATATTCCCGCCTATAGTACCCCAGCCAACAATTTCACCCCTGTCATTGATACCATGCGCACACTGGAGAATCCACCCCGAGTCCGGAGGAATCAAACTGTTCAAATCATACATGACCCACTTTTCAGGTATAAAAAGAAAGGCGTGGTTAGGTTCTGGATAAATCATTTCGGACTCCCCAACCACCATATTATCATTATTTATATCGAAACCCTGACTCCAAAAACCTCCCAGTGTTCCCAGGTACGATACCCATCCTTCCTTGTAAAGGAAAGCATCTTGTGAAATGTCTGGAAAACCAAGCGAACCTGTTACATGCCCCTGCTCATTAATTGCAGTTGCATAGCCGTAGATTGACGCTTCCACCCCAATGGTGGTTGTTACATCATCCTGATGCACAATCGGCATCTGATACAGACTCTCGCCAAGGTATAGTTCTACCCATCCAACAATAGCGCCGCTATTATTTATATCCTCTGCCCCACTCCCATAGATTGATAGTTGCAGGTCACGCATCACATCATCCGACCATGAAAATGCATACGAATTCTCAGAGACGCTGGTGGAATATCCGACAACGACATCATCATCATTAATGCCCCGTGCGGATGAAGAAATACCGCGGAGAATGCCAAGGTCTTGCATCTTACCATCGGCATACAGGAAGGCATGAGTGGCACCATTCGTTGTCTGTGCCTCCCCGACAACATGCCCCGCTGTATTGATGTCATATGCCCAACTCTCTATACCGCCGAGTGTGCCAAGGTCAATCATGCCGGTGGGGGTGGTAGTCTTATCGCGGATATAAAGGAAGGCATGGTTGGTTTCATTTTCAGGGAGTGTGGAAGCTCCCACTATTTGACCCATGTTGTTAATTGCCATCGCCTGGCTCATCGAGCCACCCAGCGTCCCGAGGTCAATGACCTTGTAACTGATATTAGCGGGAGGCGTCGGGGAGGGTGTAGGGGTTGGTGTGGGCGTGGGTGTCGGTGTGGGTGTTTGAAGAAATGATGTCTTCGCCATAAAGGCAGGTGAATCATTATACACATTCATCCATCCCAGATTTTCATACCAGGCATAGCCGGTGAATATACCCGTATCCGGAGAAATGGAAACACCGTTCCCACTTGGATTGAAATTGATCCATCCGCAGGTCTCTGACCAGGCATACCCAGAAAGATTTCCCATGCTGTCCCGATTTACACCAAAGTCGGAACTTATGTTGCTATATTGAATTCCATTATCGGGAGTTCCATTTCCCAGGTTGACCCATCCTGCATTTTCCATCCAGATGAATCCGTATAGGAAATCTGCTGTAACTGTAGCAACGCCGGATATGGGACGCCAGTTTGCCCACCCCCCTGTTTCGACATATGACCAGTGATCAGATTCATCCATATTACTCACACTGGCGTAAACCACCATGGTTGTGGGGAGTAACAGACAGAAACATATTATCCCCTTAATTAATTTATTATCCATGATTAATCCTCCCCCTGTTTTCCCTGTCTGGGTTGCATAGTATTGGTTTGATTCTACGGTTCCACATTTCCGCCTCAGGCGGACACCCGATGGGGATAAATAATTTTTGGGGCTTGCTTAAAAAAATCCTCCCCGACAAAATTAATAATTTGTTTCACCTATGGGGGTAATATTCCGGACAGCAATCACTTTTGCATAATAATTAGTTTTGGCCCTCTTATTGATTAATCCCTCTTTCATAACGACGGTGTAACTATAGGAAGATTCTGCGTAATTAGGATGAGAAGTTGAAGTCCAATATTCATCACCAATAGATGTAAATACAGGGTTGGCGGCTGGTTTGTAACGTCCATAATCCACAAGAGATATCAGCTCCATAACATTGGGCAGCCGCCAGTCTTTATAGCCATAGTTTACGACTGTGCCATCGTTCATTTTCTCAACAAACGCTAAGGCATGAGGCCAGGAAACATTGCCATCAAGAGAGACCCCATCCTGGTCAAAGTTGGGGTAGAGTGTTCCTATCATATCCCCATTTTGAACCCAGAGCAGTCCGGTGTTCTGGTCCAGTATGGTCCCATCCAGTTCATTGCGGTAACGTTTTGTTGCCCCACGGCGCAAATTTCCGTCATCCCCCGCAATGTAAGAAGATTCGCATCCCGTGGCAGGGAGTCGCTGGAGAAGATTATATATATCAGTGGTTGTATGCATGGTGGGACTGGGACCGTTTTCCGGGAGGAAGGTATGGGAGGTGGCGCCTTGCCTAATCTGCTTGTCCACATTGTAGATAAATTGATATATCTCTTCGAGTGAAAAAAGGTCTGAAGTCCCGGGGGGATTGGGATTATCCAGAGTGCCAGCCACTACAAGGCTGATTCCACCCAGAGCAATTAGTATAAATAAACCTGGCACCAGATATTTAATGGGAGCACTGTAGGTTTTATTCATCTAAGATAACTCCCCTCTAAAGAATTTTAAAATTTTTTTATCTTTTTTCTTTCTTTTTTGTCAATGGGAATCATCTGGTTATTATATACATACAAAGGGGAGAGTCGTGTTCTCCTTGACCTGTATGGGTTGCGGGAGTATTGAAAAAAGACCGTAATTAAATGGAGGTATAAAGAACGATGGAACGAGATGCGTTCAAGAAGGCTGTCCGGTTGTCGGAATTTTAATCCTGTGAAAGGAGAAAGCACCGCGGAGGGAACGAATTGTAACGGCTGATGGTATTTACCAGAGCCGGGGCTTTTGTGCTCTGCGGAAAAAAAGTTATGGAAAGGCGTGAATTCTTGAGGACAGTTGCCGGAGCGGGCGCAGGGGCGCTCGTGGCAACGTCATGCGCGCGTTTTGGTCTTTATAGGGAAAAGAAGGATGTCAATCGCGGCGCTTCCGGCGGGTTTTCCTTTGCTCACATAACCGACCAGCATGTTCAGGCAAAGAGGGCGGGCGATAAAGGGTATCTCAAGTGCATCGAGTCGGTGAACGACCTGAGACCGCAACCTGACTTCGCCGTTATGGGGGGCGATATGCCCTTTGATGGAAATTACAACACAAAAGAGAAATTCATCACAGACACAAAACTCTTCCGCGACATCTCCAACGAACTTGCCATGCCGTGGTTTCCGTGCATGGGGAATCATGATGTCCTGGGGTGGCATCCACGGCGCAAGGTCGCTGTGAGCGATCCCGACCTCGGCAAGAAGTGCATCATGGATCTTTTGGAATGGCCCTCCTCATATTACAGTTTTGATTACGGTGGCTGGCATTTTGTCGTTCTCGATTGCATCAAGGGTGTGGTGATTAATACCGGACCTTCGCATGTGTGTGAGGTTGACGCAGAGCAACTGGAGTGGCTGGCGGGCGATCTGGGCGCGGCGGCGGGGCGCCCTGCGGTCGTCTTTTCCCACGTCGCTGTTTTCTGCAACGAGGGACAGATACAGGGCAGTCCGGACGCCAGGGCAATGTCCAGCATGGTCATTAATAACAATAGGGCACTGCGCCTGATTTTAGAGCGGCACGGCGTCAAGGCGCTCGTTCAGGGACACAGCCACTGGATTGAGGATTTTTATTTTAACGACGTCTGGTATGTGACGAGCGCGGCGGCGAGCGCCGCATGGTGGGCGGGCATCTGGACGGGCTCCGACTTTGGATACACCGTCTTCTCATGCAAAGGCGACCGCCTGACATGGGAACACAAGACGTTTAAATGGGAGCCGCATCTTGAGTCAGCGGATGACTTAGAGCGCAAGAAGAATAAGGAATGGGATGAATTACATGCGGAGCAGAGGCGTTTGCGGGATTCAGAGCGTTTGCGCGGGCGCACATTAATCCCGAAACCCTTGCCAAAACAGAATGCGCACCGGCTTGCATTCTGAAGTCCCGCACACGCATGACTGATATTCAGTTTTCAGCTTTTTGAATCAGGCATAAACCAGCACATCCACCGTTTTTTCCGTGGCAAGACTTTTCCGGTGCATTTTGAGTCGTTCGATTTCATGGAGGGTTTCGGCAGTTAGATAACTCTCC
>JAPLSR010000474.1 GCA_026398545.1 Candidatus Sumerlaeota bacterium
AATGTGTTAAGGGTTGTATCATTCAGGACGAGTTTCCCCTTATCCTCCACAGTAATCCACTGACTGGAACTGATGTTACTCTGCGGGATGGTCAGGACGCCGCTGGCTTTCACATTCAGGGCACCGCCCAGGACGATGTTGAGGTTTGGAGGCAATGTGATATTCCCACTGGCATTGCCCAGCATTCGGACAGAAATATCGCAATTTTCAATGACTGGGTTTGTTATCAGTGGGCTGGCAGTCCCCAGTTCCAATTCGAGGCTGGTGCGGAACCCTTTGAAGGAGGTGGGGATTGCACCAGAGGCGATTATATTGCCATCCACATCTCCCGTAATACGGATGCCAAAAACCGTCCGCCAGTTGCTATTGATGTTATTGAGGGATTCAAATGAGCATCCTTCCACTGTCAGTGTGCTGGTTCCCTCTGTATTGATAATGGCTGACCAGTCATCATAATATTCTGAGGCGGAGTCAACGCGATTTTCCGTAGATGTAAAAACACACCTCTGGAAAATGCCCGCTCCTCCGTCCTTTATATCCATACCATTGTAACGTTGGTCCGGGTAGTCGCCGCCGTAATAATCCGTCCAGGTGTTAAGTCTGAAAGTTGCCTCGGTTGCCTGAAGGGTTCCGTTGACGGTGATGCGGAAGTATGAAGGGCTGATAAGTTCACTTCCCGGTACCAGTGTCAATTGCCCGTCTGTTTGAATAGTGATAGCAGTGGCAAGATATTGTCTTGTGTTATTCAATGTGAGTGACTGACTTACATCGCCCACGAGGCGCACATTGTAGTCACAGTCTGTGAACTGGCAGAGGGCAATATCCTGGACAGCCGCGCCGAACTCCCACTCGATGCCACTACGGAAGCTTTTGAAGGAGTTCTGGATGGTTTTTCCGCCGGTCACATAATCCTTGATGGTTGCCAGGACGCCACCCGTCAGGCGGATGCCAAAAACCGTATGCAAGCCATTCACTGTGTTCAGAGATTCAAAAGAGCAACCCTCAACGGTCAATTGGGAGGTGCTCTCCGTATTGATGATGGCTGACCAGTCATCATAATAATCTGTGGCGGCGTCATTGTTTATTTCAATCGAGCGGAAGACGCAGTTCTGGAAGGTCCCTATACCTGAATCCTGCAGGTGGATACCATTTCTACGCTGGTCAGGGTAATCGCCGTTATACCAGTCCGTTCTTGTGGTCAGTGTCATGGTGGTGGAGCGTGCATCAATTTTGCCTGAGACGAAAGTGGTGTGTCCCATCCGGAGTTCGGCGCCGTTGCAATTGAGCTCTCCGCCCGCCTCGATGGTCAGTCTCCAGTCAACTGAATCCGTTGACTGGTAATAGCTCCCCGGAGGGAGAACCAGTTTGCCGCCGTTTTTGATAGTGACAATATTCACCGATGTAGCGGAGGGTAGCGCTATGGCTGCCGCTCTTGCAACGGGCATGCGGAGCTCGTGAGAGACATCTCCGGACATGCGCACAGGCCATTCACAATCCCCATAAGTGCAGCCATCTGCAATCTGGGCGGTGCCTGCCCCGAATGCCCAGTAAATACCCGTTCGGAATCCTTTTAAGGAAGTTTGGGTGGCGCTATATTCCTTGATGGTGGCGTCTGTGGCGCTTCCAATGAAAATCCCGAAAACGGTTTTATAGGTCGGGTTCACATCATTGAGAGACTCAAGGGAGCACCCCTCGATGGTTAATTTGGAGGCGCCTTCGGTGTAAATAAGGGCTGACCAGTTATCATAATAAGAGGTGGATTGACTGTATTTTTCGCTCGAGCGAAGGGCGCACGTCTGAAAAGTTGCCTCGCCGCCGTCTAAAACATAAATCCCATGTAAACGTTGGTCTGGGTAATCACCACCATAGTAATCGGTATGTGTGTCCGCAGTTATGGTGCTTCCAACTGCCTGGAGTTTTCCAGAGACATTCCATTTATAACCGGGATTCTGAAGACCACTGCCTGAAGTCAAAATCAACTGCCCCGTGTTTTGAATATTGACATCCCCCGCCATTAACATGCCGGTATTGTTCAGTGTGATGGTTTGAGAGACGTTACCCAGGAGACGAACATTGTTTTCGCATCCTATGAAATCGCACTTTGCCACCTGTTGAGGCACTGTGCCGAATTCCCAATACAGTCCTGTGCGGAATCCCGTGAAAGAGGTTTTTGTGGCGCCATCATTATCAATCGTCATTGTTGCGCCGCTCCGGTTCACAATACCAAAAACCGTTCTCCAATTAGGGTCGGCGGCAGAGATGGTCTCGAGCTGGCAACCCTGTATTGTGAGATGGCAGCCATTCTGCGCCTCAATAACTGCCGACCAGTCATCATAATATTCCGGACTATTATTACAGCCTTCCACAGTCCGGATAGTGCATTTCTTGAAGAGACCCTCGCCGCCATCCAGCAGATAAATGGCATTGCGTCTCTGGTCGGGGTAATCCCCACCATACCAGTCTGTATAGGTTTTAAGGAGGAGGAGTGTGTCCGATGTCCTGATGGAACCGCTCACCGTGAATGCGCGGAAATCCCAGCTGTCCTGAACGACCGTGACGCCCGGTGTGATGTATAGATGCACACCTGCGGGGATGGTGATGGCGGAGGTGATATGATAATCATGGGAAGTATCGCTCCAGGTTGTGTCCTGAGTAATCGTCCCACCCACATTTATGACGCCGTCAGTATCCAGCTCTCGCGCCACAACATTTGTGTAGGCAATACCGTTTGCGCTTGTCTCCTTGATTTCGAAGGTGGCTGTGCCGTCGGAGTCATCGAGGTCAGAGCCGGCGGCAATTGTTATGGTGACGGGGGTATTCCAACTTCCCTTGGGGATGGTAAAGGTAGCGCCGCTGGAAACGGTGAGGTCCGCATCGCCAGAGGTGCGGGTAATGCTCACAGTCACATCCGCAGAGGGCTGGGCGGATAGCCACAGTCTGAAAAAGCCGGTTCCGGCTTCAGGGACGGTTATATAAGTCCAGCTGCAGACAAAGGATGGCGCCTGAGCAATACGGGATTGTTTTTCCATCGCTGTCGGAGGAATTTTGAGCGCCTTCTCGCCGGAAGGCTCAGCATTCAAAAGCGGGACATACAATAAAAGAAATATAAGACTTGCGAAAGAAACAGAGATTACACCGGAAAGCCTTTTTTGTTTCATTGCCACTCCTCTTTCAATTTCAAAATTTCTTCCTCAGAATTTTGAGGAATTTAAATTACAATTAATTTTCCATCACACATAATTATATATGAATAATACATTAAGCTCAAGGTTGAAAATGTGTCAATCAAATTGTGCCAACTGGTGAAATGAATACTGTCATCCCTCCGATGGTTCCGTTCCGGGGGTAAATGTATTTACTCTTCAATGCCGGGGCGTGCAGGGATGCCTTTTTTGAAATAATGTTTCACATCCCTCATCTCGGTAACAAGGTCGGCGCGGTCAATCAGTCGGGGGTCGGCGTGGCGACCTGTCAGGATGAGTTCCACACCTTTTGGTTTTTCATCTATGAATGATAAGATAGACTCAACAGGCAGGATGCGAAAATGAAGGGCAATATTTATTTCATCAAGGATGAGAACATCATATTTTCCCGAGAGCAGCGCATCACGAGCCTCATTCAGACCCCGTTCCGCCGCGGCAATATCCTCCGGTGTGGGCTCACCATTGATAAATGAGGGGCGTCCATACTGGCGGACAGTTATCTCCGGCGCAAGGCGTAAAAGACTTTTCATTTCGCTTGATGTCTGGCATTTCAGGAACTGGGCAATAAAAACCCTGAGTCCCGCCCCTGCCGCGCGAAGGGCAAGCCCCAGCGCCGCTGTGGTCTTTCCCTTGCCGTCACCAGTATAAATTTGCACGAAACCGGTCATTCTAAAAGAATTCTCTGTGTTCTTTGTGACTCTGTGGTGAAAAAAATTATTCGATTTGTAACACACTACTATATTTTATGTGCCTTTTTTCCCAACTCAAGCAAGGAAAAAAGTCATGACTTTTTGAGAAACATGCCGATGTCATTCAGTATGACAAGGAGGGCAAGGTTAGTGGGGACTATGCGCTGGGTAAGGAACTGGCGCTCAAGGAGTGAGCGGCATGAATCATAGAGCCCCTGCGGGGTGTAACGGTCCGCAATTTTTGTGAGGCTCTCCGCCATGTCGCGGTTGATGAGGAGGTCTTTATTCTCCGGCACAAGGCGCAGGACAAGCAGGTCGCGATACCAGACTAAAAGGTCGCTCATGGCGGTGGCAAGGTCTTTTGAGCCGGTGGCGATTCCGTGTGCCACGCGAAAGATGGCGGCAAAACCGTGCTTTTCCAGCATCTCCAGCTCCTGCGCCATGTTTTCTCGTCGTTTTTGTAATTCTCCCCGCGCTATATCCAGTGCGGGTCCAGGATGCCCCTCCGATAACACAGCCGCCATCTCCGCCGACTTCTCCGAAATTTTGTGCGACATGACCAGCCATTCCTTTAACTCCTTCACGGGCAGGGGTGAGAAGCGGAGAAGCATACAACGTGAGCGGATTGTTGGCAGGAGGTTGTGCAGATTATTTGTGGTCAGGATGGTGATGAGGTGGCGTGGCGGCTCCTCAAGGATTTTCAGGATGCTGTTTGCCGCACCGAGACTCATTCGTTCAACGTCAAAGCCGAGGACAATCTTCTTTTTTCCCTCCACGGGTGTTATGAGGGCGCTGTCCTGCAGTTCGCGGATTTTTTCAATCCGGATGGTGCGGGCGGGACCTTCAGGTTTCAGGAGCATGAGGTCGATATAGGTCTGATGGGCAATCTTGCGGCAGGCGGGGCATTCGCAGGCGAGGAGACCTCGTTCGCCCGTGCAGTTAATGAATTTAGCGAGGGCGTAAGCGAAGGATTTTTTCCCCAGACCGGACGGACCGTGCAGAATCATGGCGTTAGGGAGAGTTCCCGACTCCACAAACCGCTTCGCCAGCTTCTTCAGAATGTCGTGACCGACAATACTTTCAAACTGATGTTCATGCCGTTCCATTTCCCATGACCCCAGTTTCATTAAACCATCCCTGCCAATAGACCATGCAATTCCCCAACGTCAAGGGTGAATCATAACGAAAAAAACTTTATAATTATGCATTTTTTATTTGACAAAAATATAAATATATGAAAATCAAAAAATGTTAAATTGAATTGTTAATTGACATGCCCATGTTTATCATGGGCTGCGAAATCTGGGTCAATCCGCCTGAGGCGGATGGGCACTTTCTAACAATTTGAAAAGGAGTTTAATACCATGAAATATCTACTCAGTATTATTTGTATTTTTTTGTTGGTTAATATTTCTATAATCTCAGCAAATGGTTCGGAGAAAATATTAAATGTTCCATATTCTTACCAAGGAAGTACACAATGGTGTTATCTTCATGGCATTTCTATGGTTTTAAAATATTATGGGTATTCAGTTGAGCCAATGGATATTGCTTCAAAATGGAATCTAGGACATGACGAAGGATCAGGTTCCATTTTTTCTCAATTAATGAATCAACTCAACGGCTTCATGAATACATATAATATCAATGCAACAGTTATACCCAAAACTATAGGAGATGCCAGTTTTTTTCTTACAGATTTTTCGGGATATAAATTATATATTGATGGTGGCTCTCCTGTGATGGTTTGTGGTCAAGATACGACTCTTGGTATATGGCCTAATGGCGGCCATTGCATATTAATCGTTGGATATGAGGAAGGGGATACAAATTATCTTTATATTCATGACCCATCAGGATTTTTTACTGGAAAGTGGCCCGGGGCAATTCAAACAGGAAATGAAGAAGCATTTGTTAAAGTTCCATGGAGTGAATATAAACAATATTTTGAAAATATCATTAATAATGTTTTGATGTATATAGTGATTTTTTCTGGAGCAACCCCTAATCCTTTACCGGGGAATCTTTGGATACAAGATTCAGATATCGTGCAAGGTCCAGCGGCTTTGAGATTAAATAATTATCCATATTTTAAACCGAATAGATGTTTTGATAAAAAATCTCAAATTTATGTTTATTTTGAAATATTTAATCCTACTGATGTTGATAGAAAATATCAGGCAAGTATCCAAATAAGAGATCAATCAGATGCTGTTGTATATCAGATGCAACCTATTAAAACAGATTATTGTATAAGAAAGAATTCATTGAGACAACATTATGATATACCATATCTTGAATTATGTAATATAAAGGATGGAGATTACAAATGCTATTGGAGACTTCATGCCATCAATGACCTTAATATTGAAACAGACCCTCCACTTGATGAAATTGGACCAATACCTCTTTCTTTTGCATCTCAATCAGGCAGTTTGATTACTTCTCAGAACTCTCAAGAGCATAATGATAATACTTGCGTGCTTACAGCATTCCAAAGCAAAATTATTATAAGCGCAAATGTTGTTCCAATTCCTGTTATTGTAGATATCAAATTTAAAGCTCATTATGCTTTATTTGAATCTGCAAATAATATAAAAATTCGTTTATATATTGATGCTTATTCAACTGAAAATACAACAACAGATGATACTGGCAAAACACCCCTGAGCTTCAAAATTATATTAAGAAATTCATCAGGTGGATTAATTGAGGAAAGCAATTGGAAATCAACTGATACTGATGGAGACGGGATTTTTGGTGATCCGTCTGGTTATGGTGGTTCTATTCCGTTTTTTGAAAGCCAAAATCTAAACGATGACATAATTTTAATTTTTGTTAAATGGGAAATTAATCAAACTTTTGGACCGGAACAATCCCAAGATATTTATTGTGGAACAATATTCACAAATATACCTATACCTGAAGGTGAAAAACCAATAGCTAGTATAACTTCTATTAGTCCTAATCCGGCAATTCAAGAACAAGATAGTATAATATTCACTGGTTCAGGAGATGATCCAGATACTCAAGGAACCGATCCTAAAATCCGAACGTATCGTTGGACATCCGATTTGGGAAAGATAGATGGAAATTTAGAATTATATAATGGACCAGATGCATCACCCCCCCAATTATCAGCATCAGAACTAAAAGTCGGAAATCACACAATAACACTCTCAGTCCAGGATAATGAAGGTGATTGGTCAGATGGTGTGACAGCACAATTAATAATTAAATCGCAACTACCCGGGCAAGCTGATTACAAAGTTACACAATTTAATTTTACAGGAAATACTACCGATTTGCAGTCGGGAGACCCTCTGACGATTACATTGAATACAACAAATGATGGCTTAGGTTCAGGTGGTTCAAATTCCTTTACAAAAGTATATCTGACAACTAAACAAAGTGGAGATCCAAGGTCTGATGGTGTAGCTTTTAGCACAATGCCCATTAATGATTTAGCAAAAGGTGCATCACAAGGTGCAACTTATGGAGCTTCTTATCCTTCAACAAGCGCAGGAACATATTATTTAGCTGCATGTGCCGATGCAGATAATCAAATTGCAGAGAGTAATGAAAATAACAACTGGCTTTATAATTCACAATCGCTTCAATTTAAAGGCGGACCTTTTTCTGCATCTGGAAAAATAGTTGATCAAAATCAAAATCCTATTCCAAGTAATAATATTGAAATTGATATCGATAAATTAGATGCAAATGGTACTATTATTGTTCATCAAGTGTATTATACAAATGCTAATGGCGAATGGCAAGCTAATAGTTGTTTTGAAGCTGGAGAAAGATATAAAATTTCGCCTTTTTGGAGCGGGCATAGCGGAATTTTTAACCCCCCATATTATTATTTTAGTTCAGTAGATAGAAGCTATGCAGATTTGAATTTTATTTATTGTCTTCAAGCATATATTTTTTCAGGAATAATAACACGTGAATCAAATGGTCAGCCTTTTACAAAATGTGTAGTTTGTAGTATATGGGCAGGGCAAACAAGATATTTGCCAGTAGATGAGCTAGGAAAATATTCAAGTATAATTGTTACAGATGATTTACTAACTAGTATTTTTCTATATCCTATACCAGAAGAAAAAATTTATGAATGGCCTACATTTACTCCTATAAATTATGATATCTCTCTTAGTGGAGGTTCAAGATATGACTTAAATTTTCAGGCCCATTTTGCAAATAGTTGCTCTATATCTGGCAAAGCTGTTGATAATAATGGGAAAGCCATGCAAGGACTTGAAATATATATGAGACGAATGCCAGAAGATCCTGTTATTGCAGCTTCAGTTAAGACAAAAAACGATGGAACTTTTATTTTTGAAGATGTATTAAAAGGTTATCCATATAAATTATATCCAGATACTTCTGAAACTATTTTCGAACCTTTGCTTTTTAATATTTCAAATCTTTCAAATGATATGAGTGATTTCATATTTACTGGTTTAAGTAAACCACTTGCTGATTTCTCAGCAAATCCAACCACCGGTTCATTACCTTTAAATGTATTTTTTACTGATAAATCATCCTCATCAGATGCCCCTATAAAAAATTGGCTCT
>JAPLSR010000078.1 GCA_026398545.1 Candidatus Sumerlaeota bacterium
GAGACATTGGAAGAAGTTCAAAGGCGATTACCAGACCGATGTAAATCAGGCTGAGGATGACATTCATGGTGCCGCCGAATCCATTGGCGATGCGGGCGGGATTATCCTCCTTGAAATCGGGCGAGATTGCGCCCAGCCCCACTGACAGGCTCGTCAGGCCAAAACTCATGATTAGTATCGTCAGGGCGGAAATGACCCGCATCACCACATCCACCTTGAGAATGGAATTTGAAAAGAGCATCATTCCCTCCGCCATGACAAGCGCCGAGAGGGCGCTCAGCCAGTATTTTTCCCACACTATGCGGCAGCGGTCCATCGGCGCAAGACCGATAAGCCAGAATTGCCTCCCCTCTAAGGAAAGCATGGGATAGATGAAGCGGGTGGTGATGATGGAAAGGATGAAACAAGTTGCGCCCAGATTGAAGAAGGAGAGGAGCATCTGCCAGCGGGGCAGGAAGATGTTGATAGCGCCGGCATAGCGGGCGGCACTGCGCAGATTGGCAATGTAAATGAACAGCAACCCGAAGAGGATGATAATCTGTGTCCACTGTGCAGGGTCGCGCCAGAAGGTCTTTATGTCCTTCACCACAAGGGCGCGTGTCTGGGACGGCAGGAAACGCAAGGGCTTCTCCACCCAGTTAAGGAGGGAAAATCTCCCCCCCGCCATGCTTTGCGATGCGGACTCCTTCGACAGGCACCAACCCCTGTAATAAAGACGCGGCGCCATCCACCAGCATACCAGGAGAAACATCAGCGCCGAGGAGAGGAGGACGCAGAACCAGTAGAACCACACCCATACCTCCCCCCTTCCCGCATGGATAATGCCCTGCGTGAGCCAGTAATTCGGCAGAACAGGGTCATTGCCCACGCGCAAAAAGTTCATGATATCGCCGACATTCTTCACATCGGTCAGGCTGAAGATGCGCCGGAACCCTAAAATGCGCACCGTCAGGGTGGTGGCAAGAATAGTCCCTCCGGCAAGGACAATTGAGATGAGCCGCGTCTTTCTCGCTGGAAGATACGCCGAAATCAGCATGGTGATAATTGCGCCGAGAGCGCCCGGCAGAAGCAAGAACGGCACAACCATAAGGATGGTCAGTGGATAATATGACCAGGGCACATGCCCCGCAGCGCCGTATGCCATGAAAATGGGCAATGCCAGAATGGCAAACGCCCAGGAACTGTAAATTATGGATTCCACCAGCTTCACTACAAACAGGTTGCGATACATAATGGGGAGGGACATGTAAAAATCCAGTTCCCGTGAGATGTAGGTGGTTGAAAGGGTGATGATGATATTGGAAAAAACAAGCATGGAGAAGAACGCCAGAAATATCATCCCTATCAGGTAGTTCAGGAGGTCGGCGCCGAAGGGCTGGAGACCCTCGGAGAGGAGAAAATCAAACAGGACATAAAAGAAGGCGGTGCCTCCGCCAACGAGCAGAAACACTACCCCCAGACCCATCAGGATATGAATCCAAATATGCCGTCTCATGTCCTGAATGTAATTATTTATTATCTTCTGCTTGGCGCTGAAGATGATTTTAACCGGTGTTGAAGCCATTTCTTTCTCTTCACTATAATTACAGGTAGTTCAATCCGAAATCTCACTTCCCGTGAGCTCGAGAAATAGTTCTTCCAGATTGCCCTCCTTGTGCGCAAAGGAGCGCATCTCATCGAGCGTTCCATGAAAAATGAGAGAACCTTTGTGTATCAACCCGATACGGTCTGCCACCTCCTCCGCCACAGATAAGGCGTGTGTGGAGAGAAAAACCGCGGCGCCTTTCTTTGCCCAATCGCGGAAGAGTCCCTTGACAACCCTCATGCTCTGCGGGTCAAGCCCAACCATTGGCTCATCCACAATGATAATCCTCGGGTCGTGGAGGAGGGAGATGGACATTATAAGTTTCTGCTTCATACCGTGGGAGTAATTTTCAATCAGTTTATCCCGCGCGCTCATCAGACCGAATAGATTGAAATAGTATTCCATCTTTTCATCCTGGTCTTTGCTCGGCACCCAGAAAAGGTCGCCGATGAAATGGAAAAATTCCGCTCCGGAGAGCTTTTCATACACATAAGGATGGTCGGGGATGTAACCGATGAGGCGCTTTGCTTCGAAGGGTTGTTTCTGGATATCAAAACCGCCGAGGATGGCGCGTCCGCGTGTCGGTCGCAGAAGCCCGGTCATGACCTTGATGGTTGTGGTTTTGCCCGCACCATTCGGTCCCAGGAAGGCAAATACCTCACCCGCCGGAACAGAGAGGGTAAGGTCTCTGACAGCGCAGACCTCCTCAAAACATTTAGTCAGGTTCTCAAGCACAATCATGCCGTCTACCATTTTTCAACCCCTCGTCTGTTTATCCTTACTTCTTCTCCACATTATCACGCGATTTCATCATATCCTGCAACAGAAACTGGAGACCGCCCTCGCCTCCGCCTGCCGTGGACTCCCTCCCCAGAAAATCACGGATGGATAATTCACCCGGGAGCGGAACAGGGTCGGCGAACTCCCTGTGACGGGCGATAATCTCATCCTTTTCCGCGCGCTTCATCATCACATCGGGCAAAAGCTCCCGCATAAGCGTGCGACCCTCATTATCCAGCCATACAACACTAACATACTTGTTAAGTGTTGTCTCCACACGGAATGCGCTGTATCTTTTTTCGCCAAGGATGATGGATTCCATTCGCACTACCCGCACCTCTGCCATTCCACCGCCTGAGCTCCAGACCGGGTCATAGACGGGTATTTGATACACCCTGCCCACCTTGAGTTCCAGACTTCGCCCCAGTGTTGAACGGACTGCCTCCAGAAGCGAGGGGGGACTCTCCAGTTCCAGCGCCCCCACCATATCACGCCCCCCGCCCTTGATACGGTAAAGGAGCCTTCCTTTGTAAAGAAGCCCGCTCATTGTCCAATCATTCCCGCCCGCGGTGATTTTCGCCAGAAAACGCATGAGAACAAAGGCATCATCAAGCTCCGCACCCAGAGCCATGTTGACTTTGGCGCTGAAACTCATCACCTTGAACTCCATAATGAGACGGGATGTGAGATAATATACCTGCCCTTCATTATCACGTCTGATTGCCGTTGTCATCGCCCCGATAGGCAAGCCTTTGAAATAAATGCCCATCCATTCCTCATAATCCTTCCAGTTGGCGGCGAGGAGGGCGGGTGCGACCTCCGAAGGGACGGTCTTTGCCGCATGCGAAAACAGGCGGTCCCTGACCAGTGTGAACATCATGACCAGCCAGAAAATGACAATTGCCGCACTGATAATCTTGAACTTCATTCCCCTCTATCCCGGCAACATGTGAAAAATCGGGCTTAAAAAAGGTTCAGCCCTCGCCTCATCCATGTGAAATTTAATTATTATCACTGCTATCGGGGCATGTCCAATTCATTTTATAAAACCATGTGCGGACTCTTTCCAAACACACAATTATCTTGAAAAAACAAAATGGGACAGGGGATATCTGGTTCATCCGTAGTGTATGGTGCTGAAAAATGTCCGCACATGTATTGCCCTGAACCCGGTGGTGTCTCATGATTCTGGATGAAATTCTGGCATATAAGAAGGAATTTGTGGCGGAGGCGAAGAGGAGGGTTCCGCTGGAGGAGGTTCAGTCCGCCGCCGGCGCCGCACCCGCAGCGAGACCATTCATCAGGGCGCTTCAGCCATCAGCCGCCGGCATCCGTGTTATTGCGGAAATTAAAAAGGCATCGCCGTCACAGGGAATCATCCGACCAGATTTTGACCCGGTCTTTATCGCCCGACGGTATGAGGAATGCGGTGCAGCGGCAGTCTCAGTCCTGACGGATGAAAAATATTTTGCAGGCTCGCTGGAACACCTGCGTGCGGTGAGGGCATCCGTCTCGCTTCCCGTATTGCGCAAGGAATTCATCATTGATGAATATCAGGTCTGGGAGGCGCGCGCCGCTGGCGCCGATGCCATACTTCTCATCGCTGCAATCCTGAGCGATGCCGAGCTTGGGGCTTTTCACGCCCTCTCGCAAAAAATGGGCATGGCATCTCTTGTGGAGATTCACACGGAGGTGGAACTGCGCCGCGCACTGAAGATTAATCCGCGCCTCATCGGCATCAATAACCGCAATCTCGGCGATTTCTCTGTGGACATCCACCAGAGCGCGCGTTTGCGCCCCCTGATTCCCGAAGGCATCTGTGTGGTCAGCGAAAGCGGAATTACAACCCCGTCCGATGTGGCGTTTCTCAAGAGCCTCGGCATTCATGCAGTTCTGGTTGGTGAAATTCTGATGCGCGCCCACGACCCGGGTCTTGCGCTGAAGGCATTGATACAATGAGCCGCCTGCCCCTTTAGCGCAGTGTCAATAGGATAAATAACCCGTGGCGCTTGCCTTTATTCTGACGGCCACATCCTTTTATCTGAAAATGCCCAAAATTCTGCGAAAGATGGTGAAGAAGAGCGATGAGTGGGAAAGGCGCGCAAGGGCGGCGCTGACCTGTTTGTTCTCGGGGTTTTGCGCCGCTGCCTGCTGATATGACTCCATTGCCTTTGTGAAAAATCCAAGCCTGTGATAGCACTGCCCGAGATGATACCAGAGGTGGTCATTGGCGACATTCAAAACGCATGCCTTCTGAAAATAATCCAGAGCAAGGGTGTATTCTTTTCTTTTAAAATAAATGAGCCCGATGCGCATCGGGATTTGCCATTCATTCTCACCAGCCAGTTCCATTGCCTTTATGAAACAAAGCGAGGCGTTTTTATTCTCGGCAAGGAGGAGGACATTTCCCCGCGCCACAAAGGAATGCGCCTCCGCCCCTTTCTGACTGATGGCGTAATCGGATGTGGCAAGGGCGCGCTTATACATCCCGCGATTTGCATACATGACGGCGCGCAAGGAGAGAATAGCGCTATCCTCCGGGAAGAGCTCCAGCGCACGAGCGCACCAGATATCCGCCTCCTTCAACTGTGCAAGCTCAATCAGGCAGTAAATCTGACCAAGCCAGGGATAATGCTGCGTGTTATCCGTCTGGATGGCGCGGGAATATAACTGTAACGCATTCTTGAATTCACCGTGGAAAAATGCCTCATCAGCCTCACGTGCATAATAGCTGGCGTCATAGGACTCCTCTTGACCCTGAGGGCGCTCCTTGACCTTTTTTTCCTGAGTCTTCTGTTTGACCAGAGCATCCTGGGTTTCGCGTTCAAGCCTTGAAAACCGACCCATATTTTATCGCATCCGTAGTCCTGGAATGAAAGAGTCTGTGCTTAGCTCCACTTGCGTGTATGAAGGATGATGTCGCCGTTTTCGTTGACCTCCTCGCCTACGATATGCACGCCGCGAAGGTCAAGTTCCCGGGCGATGCGGTGATGGGCAAACTGCTGGATAATCATGCGGGCAAATTCATCACCCATGGCGAGCAATTCGACCATGGTCAGGGATTTCGGTCCTGTGACCTCAACGTGAAACTTGCCGCGGGCATCCTTGCGGAAGGTTAAAATAATAGTCCCCTTTTTGAAATCGAGCCGTTCTTCCCGACCCAGTTCCTCTGCCACAATATCCGCCATAATCTGCTCAAGTGCGACGTTCACCTTTCGCAGGTTTTTCCTGTCCTTGTCAATCTCCTTCTGGAGCCAGTCTTTGAGTTTATCGCCCGTTAGTGTCTGAAATCCGAGCGCCCCTGCCGCCGCCATGACAAGAGGCGATAGCATCACCCAGCTCCAGCCCAGAATCGGCATAATGATGACAATAGGCATGGGCAATCTCTCTTCATTATTTCAAAATAATGATTTATATCAGACAGATAGTGGCGTCAAGGAGATTTGGCTTCAATTTCCAATAATCAAATATTGACTTTCCCGGAGAAGCATGTAATGATATTTATATTATAATGTTTAGGAGGAAAAAATAATTATGCAAATCAGACAATGTGAAAATATTAGACAGTCAAGGGGATTCACCCTGATTGAACTCCTGATCGTGGTGGCAATCATTGCCATCCTGGCGGCGATTGCCATCCCTAACTTCTTAGAGGCGCAGGTGCGCGCCAAGGTCAGCCGGACGAGAAGTGACATGCGGGCTGTTGCCATCCCCTTAGAGGCTTATGCCGTGGACAATAACCGCTATCCTCCCGATTACACGGATTGGATTGTAAAAGCTACTCCTGGCATGAACACCTTTATGGGACGACTAAGGTATCTCACCACTCCCGTCGCCTATATGTCGAATCTTCCCGAGAACTTTTTTGCGGAAAATCTTGCCAATAGCACCCTGACAGGCAGCGGGCCTTATAGAGAGGGTGGGGTCATCACTGGCAGAGTCATCCACCCAATTGTGTTTGATTATGCAAAATTTGATCAAGGGTATGATTCCATTGCCGTCTGGGAGTTATTTTCTCAAAACGGTCGGAGTGTCCAATGGGCTTTAAATTCTCCGGGTCCGGATATCCATAATTATAAATTCCTGGGATTTGCCGGGTTGGTGGTGTATGACCCCACCAATGGCACCGTCAGCATGGGACAAATCATTCGCACCAGTCTTGGCGCGGATGATAAACCGAAAAACCCGTAAGCCGTTAATAATCTCCTCCATTTTAATTCACGACCCTGCAAGGGCGTCCATGAGGCGTTTGAGCGTTCTGGAATTGGGCTTGGAGATGAAGGCGACCTCGTGATGCTCAAGCATGACTCCGGCGGTATTCGGCGCGCCAATCCTGTGGCGTCCCTTCAGGTCGGCAAAAGGGTTGAGCTGGGTGACAACCTTGTTTTTATGATGAGGTCTGAAGGCAAGCGGTCGCGTCACGCCGGTAAGATTATAGGCAACTTCCACCTCGCCGAGGTGGAAATGAAACAATCCATCTGCGCTCAACCTGTCATTGTGTGTGAAGGCGGTCAGCGTCTCCTCGGAAAGATGCTCGGGCGTTTCGTCATACGGAACAATCTCTGCCGGGAAGGGCTCGCTATCCCTCAGATGACTCAGGAGCCTGCGGGGCAGTAAGGCGCGACGTCTGCCGGAGAGATATTTCAGGAGGGCGGCATGTTCCTCCTGCGGCGGCACTATCTCCCCTGAGGAAAGATAGACCAGCATCGGGGGATAGCCGATTTTACACTCGTCACAATATGAAATAACATCCGTCAGACTTTCATCCATAAAGCTGTTGAGATT
>JAPLSR010000074.1 GCA_026398545.1 Candidatus Sumerlaeota bacterium
GTTATGAAATTATTTCCCGAATTCACCATCGTAAATAACCACCTTTTGCGTCCTCATGAGTTCCTCTATTAGCTGGGATTCCTTCTCCTGCGCCTTTTGCGTCTTGAGAAGCGTTGCGATGCGTGGGGCGGTTTTTTCAAAAAGCCCTGTGTCCGGGAGGGCAGACGTTTTCGTGTCTGATGTGTCGCCATCTCTGGCGAGCGTCTTCGCAAGGTCTGCCTTATGAGCCACAAAATATTGCCGCACCTCCTCCGGTGAGATATTGACGGCATCCGCCACACGCTCCTTGTAAATCCGGCTTACCATCAGCATTTTTTCAAAATTTTCCACTCGCTCACGCAGTCTCGGGTCTTTCTGGTAGTCGGCGCGTTTTGCCATGTTGAAGAGCAGCTCATTATTCACATACTGACGCAGGAACTCAAGTTTTGCCTCAGGGTTATCGCGATATTTCTTCTGCTCCTCGGGCGGGAGTTTTTGAATCTCATTATCCAGTTCCCCCATCGTGATGGAACGACCTTCAATCTGTGCCACAATCTTTCCCGGTTCGCGCCGCGTTTCCTCGCCCGCAAGGTAGGTGGCGCCTGAGAGGACATTCTGGGCGTCAAGTGAGCGTCCAATGCGCTCGAGACATGAGACAGTGCGTTCGGTGAGCTGTTGCATGACCGGGCTCTGCGGGTCGTAGTGTTTGGCGCGGATGTACCATCCCAGCGCCTTTTCATAATTTTTCATTTTTTCAAAATAGAGATTGCCCAGGAGGTAGGATATGTTTGCCCTCTTTTTATTGGAGACGCCGGGGGTATCAAATGCCGCGCGATATTCCACCGATGCCTCATCATAGAGCCCCTTGTCCATCATTTGTGCGGCAAGGGAGATGCGGGCGGTTACCTCCTCATCCGTGATGGCTGTATTTTTGCCGCAACCGGTCATAATAACTGGCGTGACTGGAAAAATCATCATCAGGCAGAGAAAAATTAATTTTCTCATAGTATTCCCCCTCGTCTCAGAAGCGTCTGGCACGCTCCCTGAAGAAGCGCATGAGCGGTATTGCATAATCCCTGCTTGTGGAAAGTGCGATATGGTCGATGTTCAGTGAGCGTAAAAGACCCATCAGTTCCTGCCGGTCATGTGTGGCGCTGTCCTCGAACGTTGAGCGAGTCCCAAATGATGACGTATCCAGTATGACCAGTTCTCCCGTTTCGGCGTCCTCGAATTCAATGATGCCGGCGGGCGGGAGTTGTTCCTCGCGGGGGTCGGTGATGGTCACGGCGATGAGGTCGTGGTGTTTGTTGGTGATGGCGAGGGCAGAGCGCATATCTCCCGCCAGAAAGTCTGAAATGAGAAAGACCACGCTTTTGCGAGTCAGGATATTGTTGATGTAATCTAAGGCAACGGTGAGGTTGGTGCGGCGGTGAGTGGGGCGGAATGCAATGAGTTCACGGATGACACGGAGGACGTGGCGCCTTCCTTTCTTTGGCGGGATGAATTTCTCAATCTGGTCGGTGAAGATGAGCAGACCGACGCGGTCGTTATTCTCAATGGCGGAAAATGCGAGCACTGCGCACAGCTCAGTTGCCAGCTCCTCCTTCTGCCACCGCGTGGTGCCGAATTTTCCGGATGAGCTGGCGTCCACCATCAGCATGACGGTCAGTTCCCGCTCCTCTCGATAATGCTTCACGTGAGGGACGCCCGTGCGGGCGGTGACATTCCAGTCAATCGTGCGGATGTCATCGCCCTGGTGATATTCGCGCACCTCCTCGAATTCCATGCCGCGCCCCTTGAAGACTCTGTGATATTCCCCTGCCATGATGTCATTCACAAATCTTCGCGTGACGATTTCCATCCGGCGGACCTTTTTCAGGACCTCAGAGGTGTCTATGGTGCCTGTGGCGTTCTGTTGCATGGTCTTATTCATGGTTTTCAGTATACAGGATTATGGGACTTCTATCTCGTCGAATATTTTTCTGACGATATCCTCGCTTGTCATCTCCTCCGCCTCCGCCTCATAGGTGATGATAACGCGATGACGCAGGACGTCCATCCCGATTACCTTAACATCATCAGGTGTTACATGTCCCCTGTGGCGCAGGAAGGCGTAAGCGCGCGCCGCCTGTGCCAGATAGATGGTGGCACGGGGCGAGGCGCCGTATGCAATGTATTTGCCGATTTTAATGTTGTAAGCCTCGGGGTTGCGTGTGGCAAAAACGATGTCGATGATGTAATTTTTGATTTTTTCATCCATGTAAATCTTATTGACCACCTCACGGGCGGCGAGGATTTCTTTCGGGTGGACGACCACGTCGGGGTCTTTTGGCTGGGCGCCCGCCATCCGCTCTAAGATTTCCCGCTCCTCCTTTTTATTGGGATAGGTCACGTTGAGTTTCAGCATGAAGCGGTCAATCTGCGCCTCAGGCAGGGGATATGTCCCCTCCTGCTCAATCGGGTTCTGTGTGGCGAGAACGATGAACGGCTCATCAAGTAAAAATGTGGTGTCGCTGATGGTGACCTGGTGTTCCTGCATTGCCTCAAGGAGTGCGCTTTGCACCTTTGCCGGCGCGCGGTTGATTTCATCTGCCAGAATCAGATTGGCGAAAAGGGGTCCCTTCCTCGGGTAAAATGTGCCGTCCTTCTGATTGTAAATCATAGTGCCGATGAGGTCGGCTGGGAGGAGGTCGGGCGTGAACTGAATCCGCTGGAAGCGGGCGTCAATCGCCCCTGCAAGGGTTTTCACGGCAAGCGTCTTTGCCAGTCCCGGCACGCCTTCAATCAGGATGTGCCCGTTGGTGAGCAGGGCAATCATGAGACGTTCAATCATGTAGCGCTGACCCACAATCACCTTGCCGATTTCCATCACCAACTGGTCAACAAACCGGCTTTCCTCCTTCACTTGTTCATTAATCGCTGCAATTTCAGGATCCATGTCTTCCTCCTATTGAGATTGACAGATAACGCACGCAAAGCGCGGCGACAGAGATTTTTCATAACAAGCCCGGAGGACTTTTGTGACAGAGAGAAATATCGTAAAACCCGGCGATTTAGAGCCCTCGGGTTAGTGGGGGGCGCGCAGAAGCGTTTCAAAATCCTTCAGCACCTGGTTATTTTCATCCGCACTGGGGACATGTCCGGCAAATCTCACACGGTCGCACAACTCAAGGATGGAGAACACACGGTCTCTGTTTTCAGGGTTGTAATTCCGTTCCTGCAGAGAGTTGAGAAGTTCATCCGTTGTCATTTTCAGAACATCATTCCCCTCCGTGATGGCAACAAAGCCCCTGACAAGCTTGGCAAGTTTGGCATAAAAATCCAGCGTTTCACCCTCCACAAGGAAGAGGCGCATGGATGATAACTCCCCCTGAATCCGCTCATATGGCGTGGTGGCTTCCTCCTGGGCGGGTGTGGCGGCGGGGGGTCTTTTAAGGAAACGGATAACTGCTATTACCGCCCCTGCCACAATGACGATACCCGCGCTTATCCCCAGAACATAAAGGATGTTCTTAATCCAGTTGTGTTGTGAGGCAAGGATGTCAAACCGCTGTTCCTTCAACCGGAATGAACTGCTTCCAGAGCCATCCTTGAGGCGGTATCTGGCGTCAATCATGCCGATGTAAGCCCTGCCTTTTTCCAGCCCTTTCAGGTGATAGGTAAATTCGGCAATGGCGCGATTTGTCTCAGGACTCACCTTGTTGGATGGAACGACCTTCACCAGCCTCAGGTTTGTGAGGAGCGGGGGGTCCGGTTCATCCACCTCAATATCCCCCAGTTTGCCCTCCCAGCTCACCTGCACGATATACTTGATAATCTTGCCTGCATGGATATTTTCCGAGGGAGTCAGGAATGATTCACCCTTGATGGCAAAGCTTTCGAGACCGGGATGACTTACCTTGATCTCCGCCTCCGTGCGTGCCGAAGAATTGGTTTTTCCCTCCGGCTCAAGTTTAATCTTCTTAGGCTCTTTTTCCACATTCAGGACTCTTGGCTTGTTTGTGGATTTTGTGTCCTTTGTCGGCTTGGCGGATGTGGCGGTGAGAAGGAGACACACGAGAAAAAACCCTCCCGCCAGCCTTGACCAGTTTCTCTGCGCACCCCTTCCTGAAACGCGTATTGTTTTCATCTCCTCACCGCCATTTGTAAATTTTAATGCCCTATCAGGGCGCACTGTTTTTATTTCTCAATGGTTGAGAACAGGATTTCATTTCCGCGCGAGTACATCAAGAGGAGGCTCTTTTCATCCTTTACCCCTTTCAAGGCGGCGCGGAAATCATCAGGGGAGTTCACCTTCTCCCTGTTGAGTTCGAGGAGGATGTCGCCGGTCTGGAATCCAGCCTTTCTGCAGGACTGCCCTCTTTCACATCATCGATGGTCAGACCGGGCGAGGTATCCTTGGCGTCTTTGTCTTTGAACCTGATGCCGAGGTCCTCGTAACCCTTCTCCTTTTCAGGTTCTTTCTTCTCTGCCGGTTTTTCCTCCAGTTTCTCTTCTGCAGGACGTTCGCCCAGTGTGACCTTGATGGTCATCTTTTGTGCCTTCTTGTCCGTGGGTCTGTAAAGCTCAATCTGAGATTCAGACCCGACTTCCTTCGTGGCGATTTGCTGAAGGAGTTCAAGTCGGTTTTTAATCTTTTTCCCATCCACGGAGGTGATGATGTCATAGGTCTGGATGCCCGCCTTGTCTGCCGGGCTATCTTTAATAACCTTTGCCACCACGATTCCCTGCACGTCCTTTAAGTCATAATACTTCTGTATGTTCGGTGTCAACTCCGACATGTGTATGCCCAGCCATCCGCGCTTCGCCTTGCCGGAGGCAATAATGGAGTCCGTAACATTTTTCACCGTGGTTGACGGGATGGCGAACCCGACGCCCTGCCACAGTCCCGTGTTTGTGGCGATGGCTGTGTTGATGCCCACGATTTTGCCTTCAAGGTCAACGAGAGGTCCGCCTGAATTGCCCGGATTGATTGCCGCCGTGGTCTGGAAAAGGTCCTCAAGAAGCGCCTTGCCAATGACCCTGTGTTTGGCGCTGATGATGCCCTGTGAGACACTCCCCTTTAATTCCAGCGGATTTCCAAGCGCCACAACCCACTGCCCAATCTCAACATTCTCCGAATCGGCAAATTCCAGATAAGGGAGCTTCTTATCTGTCTTCAACTTCAGAATGGCAATGTCTGTAAATGTATCCTTGCCGATAATCTCCACGTTGTCTCCCTCAAAGACGGAATCATCATTGAGTTTTACGCTGATGGCGCCCTGCTTGGCATCCGCAATGACGTGATAATTCGTCACGACATATCCTTCCGGGCGGATGATGACACCGGAACCGGCGGCGGGAACCTCAATCTCGCCCTCCTCAGAAAATGGGAAGAGGCGGAAGGGGAAAGAGTCCTGGGGAAAACCCCGCTCCTCAAGGAACTTAAGGAGCTCATCCTTGTTTTTGAAACGTCCTTTGGGAATGGTTATCTGCCCGCCGAGCGTCTTTTTGACATCAATGCTTACCACGGCGGGGAGCGCCTTTTGCGAGACCTCAATGAAGGTCCTCTCAGTGAGGGGCTTGTCTGCATCCTTTCCCGGTGACGCCCCGACGTTTGCGACAAAAAGGATGGCGAACAATAATATCGCCACACCAGAGATTCGCAGGATTTTGAGATTTTTCATAACAAATTACCTCCCTTTCAAGACACATGAATGATTGTTAAAGAATTTTTATACAAGAAACATACCAGAAGGTGAAACACACATTCAAAGCCAATAATTGCAGGTCTTTGCATCAGTTCCCACCGGGGAAGACGGGTCTTCCGGGTGCGCCAATTTGTCACGGGGGATGTAGCGTTGTTACGTCTCATTGCTCATGCAAAAAAATTATCACTACGGAGCCGGAGGAGACACAAAAAATAGCGAATTTTTCCATGTTAAGCACCGAGCGCTTTTTCAAATTGACACAATCTATAAGGTGTTTGTAAATGATATTATCATGTGCTGGAGTAAAGGATGAGATAGGTGCCAGAGTCATTTACGATCCAATATCAACATAATTGCGATAAAGAGAAATAAACTAAATGGTTATGTAATTGAATTATTTGGCGGGTCTGACCCCCAAATTCCATAAAGAGGTGTGTTATGAAAAGGTGGAGTATTCCGTTTGCTGGATTCTTGCTCGCTTTAATGGGAGGATTTTCCTATGCATGGGGTGTTTTTATTATTCCTATGGAGGAAAGATTTGGCTGGACGAAGGCGGAGGCGGCTTTGCCATTTACCGTTTTTATGGTGATATTTGCATTATTTATGATTCCCGCAGGAAGGCTTCAGGATAAGATAGGACCAGGAAAAGTTTCTGCGATTGGCGCAGTGCTGTTTTTCTTGTCCTACGGCTTGGCTTCATTCGTTGGTCGTTTTCCCTATCCCTGGTGGCTGATTGCAACATATGGAATTATTGGCGGAATAGCTTGTGCCCTGACTTATGCCTGTGTTGCCCCACCTGCAAGAAAGTGGTTTCCAGATAAACCAGGGCTCGCTATTTCGTTAGGTGTGATGGGGTTTGGACTGGCTGCTTTGGTCGTAGC
>JAPLSR010000165.1 GCA_026398545.1 Candidatus Sumerlaeota bacterium
GGTGACCTGGACTGTGAGAGAGGTGTAAAAGGAGTGCGCATTTTCGAGATACGGTGCATTTTCCGGTGTGATAAGGGATAATATGCCAACAGAGAAGTTTGGTTCCTTGATGGATTTCAGGCGCTTTATGGTTTCCACAGCCTTTGAAAAGGCGCCGGGAACGCCAGGAAGGGCATCGTGAATCTTCTCCTGTCCGTCTACGGAGATGCCGATTTTGAATGATATATGTTTCGGCAGGGAGGAAATGACGCCCCTCGTCGTCTCTTCTATCCTTTCTGAAAGAAGTCCATTGGAGGGGAGCGAGATGCGATCCAGCCGGGGGATGAGATGTGAGGCAAGGATGAGCAAATCCTTCAGGTCATTCCGCAAAAACGGCTCGCCCCCTGTCAGGCTCAATATCCGAAGGGAGCGCCAGAGCGGGTCGCGAAAGAGGCGTTCATAATCGCTCAGGGAAGGCTCGTCGGGATTTTTTTTCGCCCATATCCGGCACATGGTGCAGCGGCAATTGCACCGCTCTGTGACTTCAAGGAGGAGGAATGTGGGATAGTCGCCCGTTAAGAATGCCTTGTGGAATCTTGATAGACTGCCCCTTGCCATTCCTGTGGGAAGTAATTTGATATAGCCGAGGTTCATAGGCTTTTATTCAAACGATTGAATACGGCAAGATATTTCGTGGCGGTGTTTTCCCAGGAAAACAGTTTCACACGCTCCAGCCCGCGCCTGCTCAATGTCCGCCTCGTCTCTTCATCCGTGAGTATCTTCTCCAGCGCCTTGCACATTGCATCTTCATCTGTCGGATTGACGATTAATGCCGCATCACCGGCGACTTCCGGCATGGAGGAGCGGTCAGAGGTTATAATCGGCAGCCCATGCGCCATCGCCTCTATCAGAGGGAATCCGAATCCTTCATAAAGGGATGCGTAGAAAAGGGCTGAAGCGTTTTTGTAAAATGAGACAAGGTGCTCGGTGGCTGCCCATTTTACATGATGCACACGTTCCTTCAGACGGGAAGACTGCGATTCCCGCCGGATAGTCTGGTCAATCTCATGCATCCCGGCTGCAGGCTGTCCTAAAAGAACGAACTCATAGTCCGCCGCCGCCTTGCATCGGCTGAAGACCCTGAGCATTCTTGGGACATTCTTCGATTTAATCATATGCCCCACAAAAAGGATACATTTCCCTCTGATGCCGTGGAAGCGTTTCAACGTATCAAACGGGACCCCCTCCTCCTCGGCGAGGTCAGGGTCAAGGGCGTTGTGCGCCACAATTATGCGTTCCGGCGGCACGCCGAGGTATTTCACGATGTCGCGACCGGACGACTCGGACACGGTAAAAATGAGATTGGCAGACCTGGCTGTTTTTTTGATGAACATCCGGAAATAGTGGCGCTCTAAAAAAGGGAATTCGTGAGGCATGACAAATCGCTTTACATCATGGATGGTGACGGTGGAAAGACAGGGAAGTCTCAGCGGGGCAATATCACTTGGCGACCAGAAGAGGTCTATCTTGCGCTCCCGCGCCATCTTCGGGAGGAGGAATTGCTCCGCCATGACACGCTTGAACCTTATCAGGTTGGAAACAGGACAGACCACGTTTG
>JAPLSR010000429.1 GCA_026398545.1 Candidatus Sumerlaeota bacterium
CCTTCTTGTGCAGAACAAGGCGGGATTTTTCAACCTGACGCGGCTTGTCAACCGTGCCAACAGAAGCGCCCTTCACGAGGCGCTTGCCATCTCCTTCGCCGACCTTGAGGAATGTTCCGAGGGGCTTGTTTTTCTCTCAGGGTGTCAGCGTGGGGAGCTCTTCCACCTTCTGAAAATGGCAAGGATTGAAGAGACAGAGGAATACCTCCAGCGGCTTATCAATATATTCGGACGCAACCGGGTCTTCTTTGAGCTCCAGATGGAGGGCTCCGAGCGGGAGCGTATCATCAACGGGCGCATTGTCCAGCTGGCAGGCTTTCTGGAAGTGGGTATCGTTGCCACCAATAATGTGCACTATATCCTGCCGGAGGATGAGGCGGCATATCTGTGCCTCTGCGGGCGGGAGACACTCCTTGAGGCTGGTGCGACCACGCCCTTCGGCGAAATCCTCTCGCCAAAAGGTTTCACACGCCACCTTGCCACAGAGGAGGAGATGAGGCAGAAATTTTTCGCCCATCCACAGGCAATTGAGAATACATGCACCATTGCCGCATCATGTGAATTTTCCCTGGATAACCTTTTCGCCCATCCCATGCCCCGCCTCCCCTTACATGATTTTGTCCGTGGACAGGATGCAGATTCTTTCCTCTGGGACCGCGTCTTTGAGGCGGCAACCCGCCGCTATGGAACGCTCTCAACAAAAATCAAGGACAGGTTGAACGAGGAGTTCGAAACCATCACGCGTTGCGGCATGGCTCATTATCTGGTATTTCTCTATTACGTGGCGGATTTCTTTACAAAGAATGGAATCCATTTCATCTTCCGACACGAATGTCTGGACACCAGCCTTATTGCCCACCTTTTGTTACTTCTGGAAATAGACCCCGTAAAATATCATATACGTTTCCAGGCGCCGGGAGAGGGGAATGGACTGCACGCTCCGCTGCCGAAGCTATGGAGCGCAGGCGACCCTGGCGCCATGTTTGAAATCCCCTCCGCTCATCTGGAGAAAACCATTGCCCACATCATAGAAATGTTTCCACCATCATCCCTTTGTTATGTGGGGCATTTAATCACCTGGCAGCGGAACACCCTCCTTGCCCATATCACCCGCTGGGCAACCCTCTCGCCCGAAGATTCAGAGTTCTTTTTGAAGGAGTCCGCTGAAAGAAAACCGCTCACCCTCCAGGAATATGCAAATTTCATCCGGGAGAACCGGGACCATCTCTCCCTTTGCGATGGCGAATTTCTTTTTGCCCTCTTTTCCCGCCTTTATCCAAGACCCCGCTCTCTTCAGGCAAAACAGGGTGTTCTTGCCTTCAGTTCCCAGGACATTGAAGCCGTCCTGCCCTGCATGAGAATTGGTGAAAACCAGGTCTCAGAGTTTGAGGAGGAACTGATTGACACCCTCGGACTCCACCTTATCAAACTCACACCCAACGCCGTCCTTGATGTTCTCGATACCGCCGTGCGCTGGGTGACCCTTCAGGGAAATCCGCAATTTCCCCATGCTACCGTTGACCTTGCCGACATCCCCACTTATGACCTTCTGGCACAGGGACTGACCGAGGGTATCCCCCCCTTTGAATCAATCACGGTCAAATCTCTCCTGCGCAAGGGGCACCCCGCCTCATTCCTTGAACTTGTCAAGATTC
>JAPLSR010000424.1 GCA_026398545.1 Candidatus Sumerlaeota bacterium
TCTGCGCCCTTTTATGGAAGGAGAAGAAAAAACGGCATCATGAGGTCTCCATAAAATATATCGGATTCAAAATCCCCGAGGTTTTTGTAGTGGGTTATGGGGTGGACTATAATGAAAAATATCGCAATCTGCGCTGTATTGGCGTTCTGAAAAAGGAGATTTACCAGTAAGGTAAAGGGAGGGGTGGACTCGCCTGCCAAAGAACTTGTTCGGCGAGCAGGTGCGGCGGGGATGACATTCTCCACTCTTCCCGTTTCCTGATATTCCTTATCTTTGTGTGTGTCTTGAGTGCGAATCCTTGGCGGAGAGAAAAAGGGGCTGGTTCTGACAACGCGTCATGGCGCGGGGACGCGTCCCCTGACGGCGCGGGTGAAGGCATCGTTATTTGAAATATTATCCGGTTGTCTTCCGGGCGCATGTTTTTACGATTGTTTTGCCGGCAACGGGGCGGTGGGGATTGAAGGCTTGAGCCGCGGGGCTATACGGGCAGTCTTTATTGAGAAAAATCCCGCCTGTGTCCGCATCATCAGGGAAAACCTGAAAAGATGCGGATATTCTGACCGCGCCAAAATATTTCAGAGTGATGTCCTGAAAATGATTCCCGCCCTTTCTAAAATCGTAGATGCGCCAGAGCTATTGCGACGGAGCATGGCGGAGGAGATTTCCATCATCTTCTTAGGTCCCCCTTATGACTCAGGGCTGGCGCATGAAAGCCTCCTCCTCATCGGTCAAAACACACCCCTCAGCCAGAACGCCCTTGTTATTGCCGAGGTCAGAAAAAAAGAACCTCTCCTGACACGTTATGGTTCCTTATCCCTCACCCGCGACAAATTTTACGGCGACACCCGCCTTGCCTTCTATGAGCCTTTATCCCGTGAGAGGTGAAGATAGAAATTGCTTGACCTTACCGCGAATGGTGGGAATGATAATCTGCATATCATTCTGGTTAATGGAGTCCTTGTTTATGTGCAATTGATAGCTGAGTATGGGTATAAGATATAAAGGGGATAAAGTATGACTATGAAATTAAGTAATAAGGAACAGTTGGCGCTTAGAAAGTTTAAGGCGAGCCTTGAAAAAAGATTAGGGGGAAACCTCAGAGAAGTAATGATATTTGGTTCAAGGGCGCGCGGCGACGCCCGGAAAAGTTCCGATATTGATGTATTAATAATAACTGCAACTGGTGACTGGCACGTGTCTGATGTCATTTACGATATTGCAACTGATATTCTCCTTGAGGATGGAGCCTTTATATCTCCCAAGGTTATCAGCGAGAAGGATTATAAGCGCCTCAGCAAATTGAGAGTGCCTTTTATAAAAAATGTTGCCCGAGAAGGGATTACTATATGAAGAAAAAAATTCCAGAACCTGCAATTAAAGAGTTGAACCGTGTCAGAAAAGCACTTCTTTCTGCAAAGACACTTTTAGAGAAAGATTTACTTGAAGATTGTGTTTCGAGGGCATATTATGCCGTACTTCATGCAGCAAAAGCGGCTTTATCACTGGATGGAATTGAACCGGATACACATAATGGGGTGCGAAAGATGTTTGGACTTCTCCTTGTCAAAACCGCTAAGGTCGAAAAGGAATTTGCCAAAATACTTACGGCGGCAAAGGAGGATAGAGAGATAGGTGACTATGAAATCGGTATAGAGATTGAAAAAGAAAGAGCAGAAAAGCGAGTGAAAGAGGCAGAGAAATTTGTGCGGAGGATTGAGCAATATCTTGGGTTATCAGCAGAGGGTTCATAAGAAACATGAGAGCAAAACCGACACACGCATCTGAAAGAAAACAGTTGAAACA
>JAPLSR010000288.1 GCA_026398545.1 Candidatus Sumerlaeota bacterium
GGAACAGCCGTATGGGGAGTAAAAATCCAGTGGCTGTGATTCATCCACGCCATCCGGACATGAGGTTAATTCATATCTAAATTTCCTCTTCACCACGCGGGTGGATGACATTTTGCCATAAACCTTGTTCGTGGATGTGTAAATGATGGCGGGGCTTGACTTGGTCAGGCGCGCCGCCTCGAGGATATTGAGCGTCCCCAGGGCATTTACCTCAAAATCCGTTCGCGGGTCGGAAACGGAGGTTGTCACGGCGACCTGGGAGGCAAAATGAAAGATGGTATCTATATCGCGCAGGGCGTTTTTCAAGACGCGCATATCACGCACGTCCGCCTTGATGAATTCAAAACCTCCGGGGGAATTCTGTTTCAGCCATTTAAGATTTTTTTCAACGCCTTTTCGGGAGAGATTATCCAGGAGGCGCACCTTTTTCCCTTCACGGATTAGACGTTTTGCAAGGTTTGTCCCTATGAATCCCGCCCCTCCGGTAATAAGACATTTATCCATCTGACTTCTTTCCCTCGCTGCCGGCCGCATCCTTATCGCCCTTTTTCAGAGTGTAAACAGCAAGACGGTAATAAACTTTTGAGTTAGTTGGTGGAGTCCTTCTCGCCCTCTGCTCCAGATAGGCAATGCCTTTTGCCTCATTATTGAAGTAGTCTATATACATCATGCCAAGAATCTGGAGATACATCGGATTTTCAACCGATTTTTTTTCAACTGCCTCCAGCCGGATTTTTGCCTCCTCTTTTTTTCCGAGCGCCTCAAGTGTGAGCGCTTCAAAGACCTCGAAGACATTGTTGTTAGTGCCTTTGTGCCGGAGGCGTTTTTGAATGTAAGACAGCGCCTTTTCATAATCCTTCTTGTAGATATAATACATGACAAAGCCATCCAGGACTGATGGGTTGTCGGGATAGTGGAGCGCCGCCTCATCAAGGATTTTTTTCGCCTCGGCGAATTTTCCAGCGGTGGAAAGGACAGTAGCCAGCTGGGTCTGGAAATCAATATTCTCCGGTTGGACCTGCACCAGGTCAATAAACAGGGGAATGGCGCGCTCATATTCCTCCTGCGCCATGGCATCATAAGCCTTTTCAACATAGAAATTCTGGAAAAACTCCGGCTGGTATTTGGCTATAAGTTTCCTCAGTCGCACGATTTCGTTGATGAGGGGCATCCTTTCACGTTCGGGAAGGTTGCGAGCGATTCTGAGGAGGAGCTCGGAGTAATCCTTCAGCGCGGGGGCATAGGCGGGGGAGTAGCGCACGGCGATGGCGTAGTTTTCCCTTGCGCGGCTCAGGTGTCCCTTTCCGGGCTCAACGCGGTCAAGCATCTCCTCACAGATGCCCAGAAGGTAATAGACCGCATGGAAGCGGTATTCGCGGAGGGATGTCTCCAGACAACGAACGGCGCGCATGAGGTTTTGCCGGACGCCCTGTTTCCACCTCTCCCCCTCGGTTTTATTCCCCGCTTTTACAGCCGTCCTTGCCTGCTCCTCGGAAAAGGCGCCCATGAGATAGAATGCCTCACCAAGTTTGAACTGCATTTCACAGTTGAGCGGGTCAAGGCGAATCCCCATGTGGGCGGTGGCAATGGCGTTGTCTAACAGGTAAAGCCTTTCACTGGAGGGGAGATTAGGATACTGGTGAAATGTCTGTGTGTACATGTCAGACTTGAAATAAATGAGGTCGCTGCGGAACGGGCGCAGTAGAACGGCATTGGCAAGGGGAAAGAATATGAGCATCAGGAGGACAATGGAAATGAGCGCGATGCGTCCCCATATGGTTCGCATCATCACAGAGGCGGGAATAACGCCAGAGATTGCATCTGCCTGGTTTCTCAGCCAGATTTTATCGCCCGAAGCCCATAGTCCAAGGAGGAAAAGGAACATCAGGGAAAGCGGTGGAATCTGCATGGGGAAATCAACAAATGAGTGAAGGAGATATGCCGTGATGGAGAAAAAGATGGCGCAGAGGAGTCTCCTTTGCCAGATTATGCGAACCTCTTCCAGTGTATCTTGCCCCCTCCGCAGAAAAAGATAAAGCGCAAGCAGGATGAAGAACAGCCCGCCGAAACCCATATCCACTGCGGTCTGCAGATATTCATTGTGAGCCTGCTGGCTGCGCAGGTCTGTGGGAATCAGTATGGTATCGGGATGACTGGCATAATAGTCCGCCTGCGCCGATGGGTAAACATATTGAAATGAGGCAAAGCCGTATCCGTAAAGAGGAGAATCACTGAGTAATGAACGTGAGGCTGTCAAGATTCTTAGCCTTGTGCCGCGCAGGTTTTTGGGGTTGAAGGCTTGAAGCCTTGAGACAAGAGGCGCATCGCGGAAATAAAAAGGATTCCAGGGCTTGTCCACCATCTGGGCAAGCACTATCACTGCCAAAAAGAGCCCGGCGGTCACAAACCACCGAGAATGGATGGTGAGTCCGGAAATTTTTTTCAAGTAGAGAAAATAAAGCGGGGTTAGGAAAAAGAGTATGGCAATGACGGCACGGCTTTGCGCCGCCACGATAACAAAACCCTCCATGATTAAAAATATGATGAAGAGCAGCCGCACCGTTCTACGCCGCACAAGCGTCAGGGCGGTTATGGACAAAAAGTATGAGGTCATGAGATAGGAGGAAAGCCCCGTATTATGCCCTATCAGTGACCCCATGCTGTTTCGGATGCGGTCGAAACGGAGCATGAAACCCTCCGTCAGGCGCAGGTGCTGTAGGATGGCAATAATGCTCAGGAGCGCCGCAACAACACCGATCAAGATAAAAGACTTGATAACCAACCGCTCCGTTTTTTTAATGTCCATAATGATGATGAAAAACATGAATATCAGCACAAGGGTGACATACGCCATGAGACTTGTGTGAATGGTGGGCGAAATGAATATGGTGGATACCCCTGCGTAAATGAGCAGTCCAAAGGCGAGTATGGAGGGGAGAGAAGAATGAATATTGAATCTTGCAGAAGGGGTGAGGAATTTCCACAGGATGTAAGCGCCGCACAAAACAAGTATGAATGCCTCCGCAACCACCCACTTCAAGAGGAGAGGCGACAGCCCGAAATACAGGATGGGCTCCAGCTCCCAGTCCCACAGGAATTTTGCCCTCGCCCCGTGAGATTCAAACCAGGGAACAATCCTCTGGATGAGAGTCTGTGACAACTTGAGTGGATAGATAACCGGCACAGTCAGGATGATGCTGAGAATCAGTAGATGGCAGAATTTCCTCAGATAACGGGCGGCGGCGAGGGGGGAAGATTGTTGTGTTTCGGGTTTTATCA
>JAPLSR010000045.1 GCA_026398545.1 Candidatus Sumerlaeota bacterium
GGACCTGACGCCCGATGAGCGCCGTGAACGCACCGCCCCGGAAGATGAAACCCCGAAAAAAAAGACGTTGAAATAAGGCGTATAGAAGACATTGGCATTCTTGAGTCTGAGGTCTCCCATCGGAAGTATTTGTTTATGAAAGGAGTAGTTATGGAGATAAGAATCACGCTCCGACACCTTGAAATCTCTGAGGAGATTAAAAAACTGATAACCAGAAAGGTTGGGAAACTCCAGAAGTATGACCCGGACATCCAGCTTATTGAGATAATCATAACGCAGGAGAAATTCCGCCACAGGGTTGAAATACTGATAAAATCCAGACACTTCCAGATGGAGGCGTCAGGACAGCATGGGAACCTTCAGACGTGTTTCGATGATGTGCTGGCAAAAATAGAACGCCGCCTGATAGAGCATAAGAAACGATTCAAGGATAAAAAGCACAGAAAGACGGCGCCGTCACCAGAATCAGCAGACGATGAGACCTGAAAATAATCGCCGGTTGGCGACCACCCCACGGCTCATGCTCCATCTGTCAATGAGATGGATGCCTGCTGTTATGTGTCTAAGCATTATCTTTTATCTCTCCTCGCGCCCCGCCAATACCCTTCCCGTCCTGTGGTGTTCCAACATGGACAAGGTTCTTCACGGATTGGAATATGGCGCCCTGTCATTGCTTATCTTCCGCGCCGTTTTCTTGCCTGATTTCTATCATATTCCGCACACATCCCTTCTCCGCAATATCCTTTATATTTTTCTCTTCTGCCTTGTTTTTGCGGCAACAGATGAGGTTCATCAGATTTATGTTCCCGGCCGTGCGGCAGATGTCAGAGACTGGCTTTTTGATGTGGCAGGCACGGCTCTTGCCCTTGCATATTGCTGGTATTGCACAGGTGGCGGGAGACATGGGCGAAAGGGGAGGGGGCAGTCGGGAAAAGGGGCGGGAAAAAAACTGTAGATATATCCCCGACAGTCCATGTATAAGTGTTATGTTTAAGTGAAGGAGCGATAAATTTGTTTCAGGGCAATAAATTCCCGTTATTGATGCGTAGGATATTTCCCTTTCTTGCCCTGACAGGCGCCCTTTGCGCCCTCTTCATTTATCAGGTGGACATGGATGACTTCTTCATCACCATCCGTTACGCCATGAATATTGCTCAGGGGCGCGGTTGGGTTTTCAATCCGGGGGAGAGGGTGCAGGGAACAACCACGCCGCTATTGACAATTTTCATCGCCCTTTTTTTGAGGCTCGGGTTATCGCCGATTTTCGCGGTGCGCCTCATCTGTTCCGCCTTCCTGTTCGGGACTTCAATTTTCTGTTATGGATATTTCCGGCGGAAGGGACGGGAGGGGATTGGTTTTGCCGCCGGTCTCATCCTTTATTTCATCCTCCCTGTGATGCAGCTTTTTGGAAATGAAGTCCCGCTCTGTTTCTTCTTCATCATAGCTTCGCTATATTACTTTGACCGGGAAGAATGGAAAACATCGGCGGTTTTTCAGTGCCTTTACGCCCTGACCCGCATGGAGGGGCTTTTATTTTTCATAATCTGCACGACTATTCTCTTCTGGAGGAAGAGAAGGGTTGTTTATGGAGTTCTGATTCCGCCAGTTCTGCTCATTATTCCCTGGTTTGTTTTCAGTTATATCTATTTTGGGGATATTTTCCCGAACACGCTTTATGCCAAGGCGCGTCAGGGCGCGCAGATGAACATCTGGATTCCATTTTCCACAGGCTTGTATCATACATGGCGTGAATTGTTTCTTAATGCCGAAATCCCGTTTTTATCCCTTTGCGCATGGTTCGGACTTATCGCCCTTTTGAGGCGAAGACACGGTCTGCTTCTATCCTGGATTATCATTCATCAGGTATCATACTGGCTGATTGGAGTGCCGGGGAGTTACAAATGGTATTATTACACCCTCTGGCTTCTTTACCCGATGGCGCTGGCTGGTGGCGTTGCCTTTTTTTCCGGGGATGCGGCGGATTTCTCGGCGCTCAAGGGACGCCCGCGCATTGTTTATCTATCGCTTCTCGCCTTTCTCCTTTTCCAGGGATACCGCCAGCCGCATATAAACACCTTTTATCACACCCGCCACGACCTTTATAAGGATGTTGCCGCATATATCCGGCAGAATATACCTGCAGGGAGCCAGCTCATCGCCGATGAAATCGGCATAATAGGCTATCTCCTGCCGGATTACACCATTCTTGATACCGCCGGCATCGTCCACAAAAATATCCCCTATGAGGCATATTTTCGCTATGAATATCTTGTTTCGACCTTTCATCCACCGGTCATCATCAACTGTCAGTATCCCCGGGAAGATGCCACCGTTGAACAATTGCAGACCCCTCTGCGCATCAGGCTCTCGCAAGGGAAGGTGGAGGAATATGACGTTATGCGCATATTCCCCGGGAATAATCTCACTGTTCGTGTGATGAGAAGAAAAATGTAAAGATTGAGAATGCCTGATAAAAAGAATTCACCTGAGGCGGATGGTGAAATGGGTTTCATAAAGTGAACGCTTGAGGAGCGGGACATGATTCTCGCCACGCTTTGTTATGTAAAAAAAGATGGGATGACCCTCATGATTCACAGGGTGAAGAGGGATAATGATATCCATGCCAGCAAGTGGAACGGGCTGGGGGGTAAGCTGGAGTCCGGGGAGACACCTGAAGAATGCGTGGTTCGCGAAGTGAGGGAGGAGAGCGGACTCCTCATCAAAAACCCCCGACTTAAGGGCATACTGACATTTCCCGGTTTCGATGGAGAGAATGACTGGTATGTCTTTGTCTTTACAGCCCGCGAGTTTGAGGGGGAGCTCATCGATTCGGAGGAGGGACATCTGGCGTGGGTCAAAGACGCAGACATCATGACTCTGCCGCTCTGGGAGGGCGACCGCATATTTCTTCCCTGGCTTGATGGAGAGGCATTCTTTTCCGGAAGATTTGTTTACCATGGTGGGAATTTAGTGGAGCATGGGGTTATTTTTTATCCATGATTGAGGAGAGACCGGGACGTGTTCGGACAATTGGGCAAGACTCTGATTTTTACTGGAATTATCCTGATTGTGGTGGGTGTTCTTCTGCTTCTCATGCCGCATATTCCCATTCTTGGGCGTCTGCCGGGGGATATACATTTAAAGGGAAGGCGATGGTCTTTTTACTTTCCCGTTGCGACATCGATTCTTCTCAGCATCATACTCACACTTCTTTTATGGCTGATAAATCACTTTCGTGGAAAATGATGGGCGCTGTGAGGGTCTAAAAAATGCTTGACGCAGGGAAGGGTCTTATCCCAACTTACATTTGGTATTTTGAGAAAATAATAAGTATTTTGCGGTTTTTTTGCTGGGGCGTAGTCGAGTTGGTAAGACGTCTGACTCTGGATCAGAAGGTCGTAGGTTCGAATCCTACCGCCCCAGCCAGATTTTTGAGTGGCGGTATCGTCTAGCCTGGTCCAGGACGCAGCCCTCTCAAGGCTGAAACACGGGTTCAAATCCCGTTATCGCTACCAGAAATAAAAAGTGAAAGGATAAATTCAAACCGCTAATATATCTCTCGTCCCACCCTTCGCACCAGTTTTGAATGCCGGGTAATTTTTAATCGCTCTTTTTTTCTTGCATCCATGCCCGCTTTTGGCAAACTTCTCCTTAAATTTCCTGAGAATAATTCGGCGCCGGTCAGTTGAGATTAATGTTCTGGGAACTTTTCAATCCATTCTGGTGGTTTGGTTTTTTTGGCACGGCTTTTCGCTGGTGGGTGGCGTGTGAGCTCTTTTCCATAGCCGTCCTGCCGATATGTTTTATCATCTTTCGCGTCATGAAGGACCGTGGCTATGGCTTTGCCAAGATTTTCGGGATACTCTTTGTCACATGGCTCAACTGGTATCTGTGCATTATCCTCAAATTCTCCTTCGGTTCTGTGCTGGTGGCATTTGCACTGGCGCTGGGATGTGGGGCATTCTGCTTTTTCCACGTAAAGGATGCGTTATTATCCTTTGTGAGGAAGCGATGGAGACTCATCCTTCTTTATGAGATTCTCTTTCTTTTTTCCTTTCTCTTTTTTGCCAATGTTCGCTCTTACAGTCCGGAGGCAATATTTGACCCGGGGTATTCAGGCGCGGAAAAACTCTCCAATTGCAACTATCTTCACGACCTGATGCGGGTGGAGCATTTCCCTCCCTATGACACATGGCTCTGCGGCAATGACCCCAGGACCAACAAACCGTTTTACATCAACTATTACTACTTTGGCCACCTTGAATGGGCGACGGTTGCCAAATTTTCCTTTTATGAGGCGCGGTATGCCTTC
>JAPLSR010000217.1 GCA_026398545.1 Candidatus Sumerlaeota bacterium
ATCATGGCGATTCGATTCAGGAATCTTTCGTTGCGGGGCTCTTTCTTAAGGAGGAATTGTTCGTAAATCTCGATAGCGCGGTTATATTCCTTTGCGTCCGCATGCCCTTTCGCCGCCTCCTCGAATTCCCGGACTGCGCCAACATTATCGCCCAGATTATCCAGAACTTGCCCAAGGATGAATCTGGCATCATAATTTTCCGGAAAAGCATCTATGGCTTGCGTGGCAAAATTTTGCGCCTTTTCAATATCACGCTCAAGAAATGCCTGCTGTGCCTGCTGCAGAAAATTCCCCGACATATTCCGGATAGTTTCCAGGTCAATGGGCAGGTTCAGAAGTTTGACGAGATTGAATGCCGCCCTGAATTCCTGTTGACCGGTGTGAATGGCATATAATTCGACAAGGGTGCCCCCTCCATAACCCTTGCATCCCTTCAGGCTGCACCGAAATGTCTTTTTCTTTACGTCAATGATTAGGGAACGGAATGCCTTTTCCTTATGAATTGGGCAAAAACACTTAAGAGTCGTCCCGATAATCTGAATCTTGTCAGGGAGATAATTAATATTCTCAATAAGCTGCCGGGGGTCAATTTTTTCATTAATCTGTTCAATAATATCTCTTTGGGACAACTTACCCATAAAAAATCTTATTCCATTTTTGTTATATTGACCCCAGATGCAGTTATATTTTCCCCGGTCTAACTATATCGCTATTTTTTATTATATCGGTCGGATATCAAATTTTATAGATCTTGATATTATCCACCATCAATTTGCCCACCGTGGCAAGATTGTCTCTGATGGAAATGGTGTTCAGGCAGGAGGGACAACTCGCCAGCTTCTCACCATTCGCCACCAGTGCCCCATTCACATATCCATCAACCGTGCCATCAAAGAGATTGACGATGTATTTGAGATGGCACCATTCACCCCACGTGTAGTTCACGGACTTCCCCTGCACCCTCAGGGATGGCTGGGATTTTTGCTTCCCGGAATCAATATATTGAACCACGGTGTGGACGGAGTATCGGTAATCTTCATCCTTTTCAACGTAAAATCCGAGGAGATATTTGTTTTTGTTATCGCAGCGAAAATCAAACTCTACCCCCATAACACCTTCAGTATCCGGGAAATGGCAGCAGTAAAAAGCGCTCCCCGCACCCTTTTCCTTATCAAAAACAAGGCACTTTTTTGAGTCCTTTGCCGGCGTTGCATCGCTGACGCACAAAGATGCATAGTTATAATCACCTCTCCAGTTCACAGGCTTCTTTCCCGTTTCTTCTTCATCAAAATCCTGTTCAAAAACGATATTCATATCCCTGCGTGTCTCTTCAGCGACCAGAGATGGTTGCCTGGGCGCAGATGTCGTTTCTGCCTTCAGCGGAACGGAGACAGCTGGTTGGATAGCGGGCGTTTCTCTCTCCCCCACAATGTCCTTGACCTTCATCTTTGCCGGTTCCGGCGAAACAGGCGTCTCAGGGAAAATATCCAGCGCGGGTGTTATATCCGGCATAGGCTTCGGCACCCTGGCGACCGGCACAGACTCCTTCACCGATTTGATGAATGATTCCTCAACCTTCCTCGTCTCTTCAGATTCGCCGAATAAAAGTTCATCCACAGGTATTACCTCAGCAGGCTTCACCTCGACTTCCTCCGGCAACGGGGGCGCCTCATCGGCAGGTGATTTAATGGAAAGCAAGTCATCTATATCAATACCTCGTCCCCTGACAGTTGTGCCTTCTCTTTGTTGGCTTTTCGTGTCCACAACAATGTTACTCAAACTGGAGATATCCTGCATGCCAGAAGAGGGATAAACGGGTTCCTCAGGGATGCCCTCCTGTGGAGTTTTCACTTCTTCCCGCATCTCTTTAACCGAAGGGAGGGGTTCTTCGGGGACAGCAAAGGCTTCACCCTTTTCACCGACCTCCTCAGGGAAAAGTTCCGGAACTTCTTCATAAACCGGTGGGGGGGGGCTGGAAAGACTTCGTCCATCTTAACCTTCCCGGCAGGTCTTGCAGGAACGGCTTTTGTCCAGAAGATATCCGTCTGACCGGATGCCGCCACCTCAGGTGCGGGTTCTAACTGTTCTGTCACCATGGGTTTCACTGCCGCAGGTGGAGCTTCAGTAGTTTTGTCCTCAATTGCCCCTGGTGCTCGTCCCTCCTTAAGTTCCAGAAGCGGTTTGAGTGTCAATTCCTGGACCCGACGCAGAAGTTCTTGATCATGTTTTCGGCTCCTCATGCCAAATATAATAATGGCAATCAAAAGAACTATAATGAGTGCGGCGATGCCATAAATCATGACCTGCCATCTCTTTTCCTGCCTGCGTCTGGCATCTTCAGCCTGCTTAATGATGCTTTCCAGTCGTCCCATTGCCGTATTGGCATTCACATAATCGAGGGAATCCGGTTTTGCCAGACTCTTGACAATATTCCATTGTGCGAGAGAGACTTGAAAACTGTTATCCTTTTCTGTTTGTTCCGCACTTTCCCTTGCCCGTTTGATCTGTTCCGCCTTTTCCTGTTCAATAATCGGTTGACCTTCAAACTTAATGTTCTTTGAGAGGTTTTCAATCGTCTTTTTCATAATATCGATGCGGGCATTGCCCGGGTCAATCTTCGTCACCTCATCAAGATATCCCAAGGCCTCCTGCCATTGTCCAAGATCCCTTGCCTTGTTCGCCTTGGAGAAAAGCTCGGCGATCTCTATTTTGCGTTTGTTTTCCTCCTCCGCCTGGTCACGAATGGATGTGATAATCGTCTTCTGGTTCTGGCTGAGTTCCAGCAGGCGCTTTTTCAACTGGAGGATTTCCTGTGCATAGACGTCGCCCCTGCGGAGGGCATTCTCGGCAATGATGGCATTGATAATCTCCTGTTGTTGCTCAGGGGTTAGAGCCTTCCACACATCGCGTTCCATGATGTTCTTGGGGACAACAGGTTGGGTGGGTTCTGCAGTTGTGCCCGGTCCAGTGACTGGTACCATATCGGGTGATACTTCAGGCGCTGCGAGTTCCACTGTTTTGGACTCGATGTAACCATCGTCCCTCATGACTTTGGCAAGAGAATCAGCCTCATCTTTACTGTTAAAGCTGCCTATATAAACCTTTTGTTTCCCGTCCGCGCCGGCTATTTCCACCATTGTGTAACCATCTGATTCGAGATTGGTTTTCACCTTTACAGCCGCCGCCATATCGGGAAATTCATTCGCCTGAACTCTATAAATGACCTTACCCTTCTCGGATTGCTTTATGACCTCAGCCGCCTTTTCACCAGAGACGGACACCACCTCCTGCGGGTTCAACCTTTCATCTTCTAAGAACTTTTTTGCCTTTTGCGCCTCAGCCTCGGAATAAAAGGAGCCCACAAAGACATCAAACCCCGCTCCGGATTGGCTGACCTCCACGGGTGAATATCCCCAATCCAGAAGCTGACTGCGGAGATTTCTGGCATTCGCTTCATCCATCCCCTTCCCGAGCAGAATCCGATAAATAGTTCCAGGTAACGCCGAGGTGACCACACCGGATGGGGTTCCAACTTGCGGTGCCGGTCCCCCCACCACAGGTGTGCCAGTGACAACCTGTCCAGGGGCAACGGGCGTCGCAGAGATGGTTGCGGCTGCCGCCTGTTGCACAATAAAATCATCAAAATATGCGAAATGATACCATTCACCGAGCCCCGCTGTCCCCGAAGGAAAGGTTTGGTCATCCGCTTCCAAATATTTTTGCCCCGCAAAACTCAGGATTAACCTTGAACCCGCAACTGTAAAATTCATTAAACGGGCATCCGACGACGATGTGCCACCCTCAATTTTGGGAATAACGATACTCCCCTCCCCATCTCTGACACGGGCAAGTGTTGTGCGTCTGCCCTTTGACAACTTGTCGATATACAAAGAACGTTTCCCCTGATATGTTTCAAGCGTCCCTTCATAATGATTATCCTTATCCTGCCAGCGGGCAAGTAAGAGGATACGACCATTATTCTGAAATATCCACACGGAACACTGAACGGAATAATCCCTCCACGCTTCACAACCGGGGGCACTGACAATAGCATGGGAAAAGCCGGACGGTGTGAGAAGGTCATCGCCATTCCCCGTGGAAAACTGGCCATCCTTAAGATACCAGAACCCCTTTTCAGGGGCATCAGTGATAGTCCAGCCCGATGGACGGGTTCCATCCCTGCCGGTGAAGGTATCAGAAAATAATATCTGCCCCCGGGCAACCCCCGGACATATACCTGAAAGAAAAATCATAACAGAGATGACTTTCCATATTTTCGTGCTCATTTCTTTATTACCCCTTTCCAGAAAGAAAATCGTTCATGCACAATAAAAGAAATTCATCTTTGCTTAACTTCACGGAAGTTATATCTATTTTTTCCTTAATCCACCATAATTTTTCGACACATATTGTATTTTACCATTGGTGAATAAGTCAAGCATAAAGAGGGCAAATTCCAGCATATTTCCTACATGAGATGGTTGTAAATCTCCAATACCTGTTTAGCCGTCTTTTCCCATGAGAAATTTGTGACATTTTTCTTGCCATTTTCTATCAATGTATCCCGAAGTTGCTGGTCGAAGACCACCCTTTTCAGGGCACTTGCCAGTTCCTCCATATCATCCGGGTCAACCAACAAGGCTGAAGCGCCTCCTGCAATCTCGGGCAGAGAACCATTGTTGGAGACAATCACCGGTGTTCCCTGCGCCTGCGCCTCCAGAACAGGGAAACCAAACCCCTCCAGCTTTGTAGCAAAAAATAATGTCTGTGCGCCATGATACAGGGCGCGTTTTTCCGCCTGGTTGACAAGTTCCAGAATCCTCACGTGCTTTTGCAGTTTCTTCCCCTTTATCACATGCATGATGTCAGAAATGAACCGGTCTCTGGTCAGGACAAGGACAAAGCCGATATCACGACCTTCGGGGCTCATTTCAAGGAACCGGGAAAACGCCCGAAGCATAACAGGAACATTCTTATTCGGTCTGGTGCTCCCGACAAACAGGATGTATCTCTCTTGAATGCCATATCTCTGCCTCAGGGTTTCAAGAATATTCGGGTCTGGGGGGTCGCCCGCACCCGGCTCAATCCCTGAATGAACAACTATGGTCTTATCCCGAAGGGAGGGCATGAAATTCGCCATGGCGTCTTTTGTCGCCTGACTTACCGCAATAAGCCAGTTCGCCCTCCGAAATGTATAGGGATACATCCATCTGTAAAAGAAATCATACATCTTATTAAGGGGAAAGACCCGTTTGCCGGTCCACTCCTTCATCAACAGGGGTTGAAGGTCGTGCACAGTGACAAGGAGTTTCCCCTTATAAAAGATGGGGAAAAGGGGAAACAGGCTATGGAGAAAATCGGGCTGGATTTTTTTTATTGCGCGATGCAACCAGAGGATGGTGCCGAAGGACATGGGAGGCGCCTCATAACGCAATATGTGAAAATTGTCTCCCAGTGCCAGCGGGCGTGTATAATCGGGCTGGACAAGGCAAAAATACGCATTCTCCCTATCCTGGAGGGCAATATGCTCTAAGAGTCTTTCGCTGTATATTCCTATCCCGCTATATTGCCGCGTGAGATAGCGCGCATCAATAACAATTCTCATAAGGCTTCACCACTAATCCGTAAATAATTATTCTCTCTGTTGCATAAACGCCTCCATTATTTCAACCATATTCCGCCAGGAGGCATGCCGAGCCAGCTCTATTCCCCTTTTAACACGCCACGCTTCATTGCCCTCAATCAGCCGCACCGTCTTTTCAATGAAATCCTCACGTGATGAGGCAATCTCCACCACACCGGAATAAAACCGCACCACATCCGGTATTGCCGTTGAGACAACAAGGCATCCAGCCGCAAGGTATTCTAAGGTCTTGACCGGATTGATTGCCTTTGCCGCCTTTGTGAGCTTGAAGGGAAGGAGGGCAACCTTGAAATAATGTAGATATGCGGGCAGGTCATCATGTCTCTTCAGACCAAGATAATGGATATTGGGAAGATGGGGAAGGTCATCAAGACCACGGTGGACAGGTCCGATAAGGACGATGGAGGCACGGGGAAGGCGCATCGCCAGTCCGGCAATGATATCCGTATCAATGCGTTCAGAAAGGGTGCCGATGTAGCCAATCAGCGGCTTTGGGAGGGTGCGAATGTCATCCGGTTCAGGGAGTGGAGAACTACCCTCAGGCTTATAAAATTTTTCAAAGTCCACACCGCAAGGGACAAATGTGGCATCACGGCGGAGGTTGCGTTTTTCCTCATACAGGGTATGGGTGCCCGTAAAGACAATATCAGCGGCGGTGAGGAGTCGTTGCTCCATCTCTGCGGCGCCTGCCGGCGCCCATGTGAAGGAAACAAAATCATCTATCACATCATATATAATCCGGCGGGCTTTCAGGCGCTCGGGAAGACCATTCACAAAAGGGGAATTGGTAAAGAAAATAATTGACCCCTCCTTTCGAAGCATCCAGCGAAGCTCCGCTGTGAGGAGAAACCGGTTTAAACGGAATATGACTCCAGAACGGTATTGACCCGAAAAGATGAGCGGAGAGAACACCATAATCCCATGCCCCTTATCAATGTGCTCAACCCTCTTCCAGTCGGGATAACGGACAAGAGGCTCATGCGCCTGGACAGGACTCACATAAAGGACCCGGCGCTTTTCGGCAAATCCCATTGCCTCCTCCTGAGGTCTCTGCCAGACCCCGCACCACACCACCTGAGAGTAAAAAACCATGAGGTTATTATTCCCGTCCTTGCCACCTTTGAGCCGTCTCGCAAGGAGCGATGCGAGATAAAGCCAGAACAATCTCAAAAGCAATTTTCCCGAGGAAAAAAGGGTTCGTATGATTATGGAGGGTTTTGAGATTTTTTTCATTATAAAGGATGTTCACCGCCGAGCGCCGGAGATGAAAATTTAAAAGTCCGAACAATCGCGGCGCAGATTTATGTCAGTATATATAATTATGGCGTTTGGCGATTTCTTCTTTCTTCTGCTGGAAGATGGAGACCCATTCTGCGCTCCCCTCCGGGATATCCCGCTTGATGGATTTAATCATCTTTATAACCTCGGCATCTATCTTATCCTCAATCTCAAGATCCCCGATGATAATGCCGGCAATCACATTCTTGAGTTTCTTTCTGCGATTATAATAACCAACAAGTTTCTTTTCGGTCAGCGCACTGGCAATCTGGTCTGAGATGAATTCGATACGCTCATTGGACAAACGCATCATTATTCTCCTTCATCAAAAGGGCGTTTAAAATATCAGACCACGTTCCCTGCCGATTTGTTTTTTCGCCTTGCGCAGGAGTTCGGTAAAACTGATATCATCGCGATATATGCGTTTCATATACTGCTGGAGGATTTTCCGCGCCTCTTCCTCTATCTCATCCTCGCGCTTGAGGTCCATTATGATGACCGATTTGACCTCGTGCTGGATATCTGCCTCTTTACCGCGGAGGAGCACATCGGGATTCTCTTTCAAGCCCTGCAGGACTTTTGCGGCAAGGTCTTCAATCTTTTCCGGTTTCAAACGCATAAATAAATTCCCTTTCACTCAACTGAATGTATTCTCCTTAGATTGCTACGCCTGATTTCTCCGGTTGTTCAAGATATTTTTGGCAGATTAGTGACTCAACTATCCCGGCACGGCAAATTCCTGCCCGTTCTCAAATCATTCGCCCTTGAAAACAAACCGGACGGAATCGGCGTAAGCCCGGTACTCAAATTTGGGATTTGATACAGGATGCCGTGGACCTACCATAAAGGTCACACTTCCTTTCTCTAAATTTCTCCCCTTTTCAAAGCGAAACTCTCCCAACCTGTGCCATTTCAGATTGTTACGTTCGGGTGTGCCGGGTCTCCCGCGCTGATTAAGGGGAACAACTGTTTTTCCGTCTGCATGATGGACTTCATAACGGGCATCATCGGCATTAGCGCCATAAGAAAAGATGGTGAAGACCTCATATCTGCCGGCGAGTGGAAAGTCCGGGGTAAATCGCGCTGAGGAACTCTCAGCTTTGCCATAAGTGAATCGCGCCCCGTTGCCCATAAGATGCATATCATCCGCTTTGGCATAGCTGTCCATAAAATCGGGGCTGTCCTCATAGGTGATAGTGGTGAGTTTTCCCAGCGGGTCGCGCGCCTCCACAATAATCTCATCGCCGGGGCGCATGCCGCGCCGCAGGGCGAGGCTGCGCGCAAAGTCATGGCGTGCGCGTTCCAGAATGGCGTGGCAGGCAAGGACAGGTCCGGGGACCCGTGCATCATTGTCAGTGGGAACATTAATCGTGGGCGTGGTGGTGCGTTCATTTTCAGGAGTGGCGCTCAGATGCGCCCCCAGCTCTGCTAAATACGCCTCAATTTTTTCAAGGGCAACATCCGAAGGACTTTCTTTCTCGGTGGCATAAACCATGAGACCTTTTATCAGGGTCTTGTTTTCATCTGCGGTAGTTATGGACTCAAGATGGTTTAGGATTTTCTGCGCTGTGGGTGTTTCGCCAAGGGCTGCCTTAAGGGCACTTTCGCGGATGAAAGAAGTCTGCTCCGCGCCTGAAAGGCGCTGTTCCACAGAAGTCAGCGGTGGAAAAGGCAGGGCTGGCGGCGTCTGGTACCAAAATGCGACGGAGGAGAGATTATCGGCACGGTCATTCTGTGTGCCATGTTCAATGGAAATGCTGAGCCTCTTTCTGAAAGGGAGCGGGTCAAGTATATGGAAACGATACATGGATGTGCGGCAACCAGCCGTTTCAAATCCCTCGCAGACGGGGGAACCGTGCCATAATGTTGCGTGCTGATGCATCCCCCATGCATCCCCAAAGTAATCCTCCGTACCGGTGCCATGAATAGGTTCATAATCATCCGCAACTATCAAATCATCACCCTCCCCCCACCACTGGGGCTTGGTTGAATCAACACTCATGACAAGTCCGACGTAATGTCCGCTCCCCTTCGCCTCAAGGATTTTGTAATTTTCAGAACCGGTGGCGGGATAGGCTTGCCGGTATTGTGCGTGAAATCGCTCATGTGTGTGGGGCGGGGCATCGAGGGCGAGATAATCTATGTGAAAGTAAAAAGCGCTGTGAGTCTGCGGTCCCTCATTCGTAAGCGTAATTCGGGCGCCCTTTGAGAAAGGCATGGGCCACCAGCAGTTGCGCGAGGTGCCCTTTGAAACCACAGTGATTGGAAACGAATTGACCTCAGCCTCCATTCCGTTCCCCACGCCAAAGAAATCCCCGAAGGGCGTCTCCACGGCGGGCGTCTCTGAACCGTCCCAGTATATCCGCAGGATGAGCATGCGCCCGATGGGACCTCTTGCATTGGTGGTCATCCAGATGTGGCGGATGACGCCGGCGCCATGAATATCGGCAATGGTAACCGTTTCATCAGGCAAGATGCGGATACTATCATTGTTTCCGCCGCTCCTGTCCCAGCTGGAGATGCGGGCGGCATGACCGTCAAGGTCTCCCGCCCAGAGGATAAAGAGCGGTGACTTCATGCCTACTCCGGTTCCAGCACACCCTGCGAGAAGACACAAACATAGCATATGAACAAAGTGACGCACCTTCA
>JAPLSR010000048.1 GCA_026398545.1 Candidatus Sumerlaeota bacterium
CCACCCTCAGGGGTTCGTTCATCCTGACGTTGAAATGCTCGTCCGTCACGAGGAATATGGCATCTTTTCCGCCTTCAGCGTTAATCAGGCGCGATTTGTTATCAAAGACCATTTTGCTGATAAATCCCGATTTCTTTTCCACATAGGCATCAATCTGGACTTCTTTATCATCGACATTTTCTTCAAGATGAAGAACCCAGTGTGGCAGGCCATTAATGGAGACATCCTTTTTGAGCGATGCGCGAACCAGGTATTCCTTCAACATCGCGGAGGGGCTGGCTGATGCGGCAATGTAAGCGATGCTGCAATTCTGCCCCAGGACGCCAGCGTGCCAGGGTTCAGAGCTCAGGAGACTCTCCGGCGCAGGCTTGACGATATATTCCTTTTGACCGGGAAGATATTTCACATAGGTCCTGCCATCTGAGACCATGGCGGTGTAAGTGGTCTCTATGTCATACTTTATCACTTTGAACTTATTCGGTTTTTCAAAGATGAGGGATGTCTTTAAAGATGACGAATATTCCTGGGGTCCTAACTTGATATGGACACTGACATGAACCTCTGCCTCGTAGGTGGTGATACTGCCATATGCCCTGTCAATAGCCTCAAGGCAGGCGGCAACATCTTTTGAGATTTCAACACAAAACGCCATCCCTCCACATTGAAGGAGGAGAGCCACGAGCAATATAAAAAGAGGATTTATTTTACTTTTCTGGAAAGAAATCATCAAATCTCCTCCGCGTTAAAAAATGAAATCCGTGATGAAATTGCACAACGCGTCCTCCGCGTCAATTCCAAATTGAGAGGATAAATAACCTCTTTTAGTTGCAGACTGCCACAAAGACACGATCCGCCTCAGGCGGACTGTGGTGAATCTTTATTTATTTAGAATTGCGGCAGAGGGGCGGATTGGATTTCCACGCGGTCAAGGAAGAGCGCACCGTTCACCTGGTCGTTTTGGTTCAGATTGATTAGGTCAAAGGCGACCCAGACGCCATTTGCCTCCACGCTCGGCGGCGGATTGTAATATAATTCATACATGCTCCAACCGGTACTGATGGGTGATGAATCCCCATTGCCGTTGGAGTCCACAACAAGGTCATAGTGCGTTTGATTGATGATGGAGTTGATGCGGAGACGCAGCATGGGAACCTTGGAGCGGTTTGTCACATCGGTGGAGACGAAGAAACGGGCGCGGTAGAGTTTGTTAGATTTGACGGGCTGAGGGGGGCTTTCCCAGTAGCCAAAAGTCCTGGCGCTCACGCTCCTGAGTCCTATATAGGATACACCGGTAATGGGTGCTGGGGCGTCAAAAACGCCGGGCACGGTGCGGACCTGCCACCCTTCAGTGTCATTTTTAAATTCAAAAACCGTCTCGGTTGTGAAAGAGCTGTCCAGTAATGCGAGAGACTTCCATTCAATAGTAAGCCCATTAAGGAACAGCGCGCCCGTCGTCTGGTCGTCTCCGCTCAGGCTGACAAGGTCCATGGCGCACAGTAGGCGTCCTGCCTTTTCAGCCTTGATGACGCTCCCCTGGACAAGGCGGAAAAACTGTTCATACACGACCCCCTCAGGCGTGGGCGAGGCATCGCCTGCGTAATTGGAATTCACAAGGAGGTCGCCACCCAGCTGGAAATCCGTCTCGTTGAAGCGGAGTCTCATGCCGGGCACAAGGCTGTGGTTAATAACATCGGTGGAGATTACCCACGTGGCGCGATAGAGAAAATTTTCATAAATATCCATCGGGCATCCGGAATTATCCCAGAATCCGTAAGTATTGGCATCGCGAGAGCGAAGCATGAGGAATCCCTTGCCCACCGCGCCTTCAGGAGCGGTAAAAACTGAAGGGACAGTTGTCATGACCCACCCCGAACCACCATCCTCGAAGTCATACTCAAACTTCGAGATATACTCATCGGAACCAACATCCGGATAACCGTCAGAGCGGCTTTTGCCGCTGAAATCAACCGCAATGCCTGATGCGGGGTCTCCCCTGTCGATGCACGGTGAGCCGGGCTGAAGGAAAAATAATTCGCAGGCGGCATTGGCAAGGAGAGGGTCCTCGGCAAAATTGCCCTCCACGGGCGCGCCTGCATTGTCGATGTTTGCAAACTCCTC
>JAPLSR010000188.1 GCA_026398545.1 Candidatus Sumerlaeota bacterium
AGAGATGTTCACAAAAGGTCTCATACCATGGGAGGTATAGTATGAAGATGAGCAGGGCTGTCCGTAATGTATCCATGAATCCCTGTAAAATTCTAAGGTAAAGCGGGCGGTCGCCATAAAAAATTGAGCGCTCCCATATGACAAATATCAAAAGACCAATGACAAAGATACCCGCAATGTAATGAGTATAAAGGCAAGCCGCGCCAGTTAAGCCGAAAATGGCGAAAGATGTTGCATCCGGTCTTTCAACAAGACGCAAGGCAGCCCAGAGCGCAAGGTTTGCAAGCAAAACAAGCAGGGCATACATGCGGATTTCCTGGGAATAATGAACCATCACAGGTGAGAGTGTAAGAAAAACAAGTGCGAGACTTAAGGCAGAAGCCTTCGCATGCCGCCTCATTGATAGATAAAAAACCCCGATTGCCGCAATTCCAAAAATAACAGATGTGAGTCTGAGAAAAAACGGCGATACGGATATGTGAAGCATCCCCTTGAGCAGGAGATGATAAAGCGGAGGATGGACATCAAGCCGGATGAGGGAAAACATCTCAGGGAAAGGGCGCATTGCCATGGAAATGCCCAGAGCTTCATCAAGCCACAGGCTCATCCCTGAAAGGCGCATCATCCGTAAAATAAATGCAACAAAAAGGATAAGAACGACAGTTACGGTTTCCCTTTTCGAAATAGACGATGAAAAATGAGCAAGGGACAATGAAAAAACCTTAATCCTCAGAGTCGGAACATTTAAAATCACAACAGAGCCTACATCACCGGACCGAACACAATGCTCAGGAAGGTGCGGACGACGCTCTGTTCCTCGGCTTCCTCGAATTGCGCCTTAATCTGGTTGACAGCCGTATTTGTGTTTTTATAGAGTGAAGGGTCATTCACAAGTTTGCCCAGCGTCCCCTCACCCTCATTAACCTTTTTTGAAATCTGACTGATACTGTCCACAGCGCTCTGGAGTTTCGGGCTGACATCGCCAAGAGATGTGAGGAACTTATTTATGGATTCCTTATTGTCCGTGACGATAGTATTGATATTCTCAGCCGCCTTTCCGACATCGGTGAAGGTCTGTTCAGCCCTGGTGACAAGTTCATCCGAATAGATAAGGCGGGAGAGTGTCCCTTTCCCCGTGCGAACATCCAGGGTGAGTGAGGAAACACCATCGGCGGCGGATGTCAATTGTCTGTAAAGGGAATCATCCGTGAAAAGCCTCCCGACGGTTCCCTCACCCTTCTTGACCTTCTTAACTATCTCAGTGAGTATGGGGGCAATTTCGGCAAAGGAATCGGTTGTCTTTTTAATATTCTCACGGTTCTCATCAATAAGGGAGGTAATCTGATCGGTCAGTTTCTGCTGATTTTTGTTAAAATTGGAGGCGAGGTCTTTAATCTCATGTCCCACATCGCCAATGACCTGAAGCGCGTTGGTAACATCCGTGGTTTCCACCGTCTGGATAATTTCGCCATACTGGAGGTCAGGTGTGGCGGGGTTGCCGAAATCCACACTGATATAATATTGACCCAGGAGACTCTGGAGACGGATGGACGCCACGGAATCCTTTTTCAGATGATAAGGCGAGCGGATAAACAGTTTTGCCTCCACAAGCGCCTCACGGGCATCGAAATTAAGCCCTTCAACCTCGCCAATATCGATTCCACCCAACATGACCGGCGCACCTGTTTCAAGTCCCTTGACATCCTTGAACTTCGCCAGGAGGTTAACCCCTACCGGACGCCCGAAAAGGTTCTTCTCCACCCTGAGGGATAGCCCCAGAAGGAGCAGACATCCCACCACAATAAATATACCAACCCGAATTGTTAGACTGCTCTTGGTATCCATACATTTCCTCCACTCTTCATGCCGTCATAAAATCATAATGGCGGCTGCATGATATTCCCTGCGAATAAAATTCTGAACAATCTGATTCCTGGAATTCTTGAACTCCTCCGGCGGCAATGACTCAATAATGCACCCTTCATGAAGCATATTAACAGTATCTGCCAGTTTGAAAACGCTGGTCAGGTCGTGTGTAACCATAACAGATGTGACTTTCAACTCACGTGAGAGCCTTAAGATAAGGTCATCTATATTCTCCGCCATGGGCGGGTCAAGCCCGGCTGTTGGTTCATCATAGAGAATCAGGTCAGGGTGAAGTGTGAGCGCCCTTGCGATGCTCACCCGCTTGCGCATCCCCACTGAAAGATTTCCCGGCATCTCACCATCCTTTCCCTCGAGACGCACGAGGGCAAGCTTTTCCCGGACAATTTCAGGAATCTTGTCCCGCGTCGCCAGCCTGTGCTCCACCAGACCCAATGCCACATTATCACCCACCGTAAGCGAGCTGAGGAGTCCGCCGGATTGGAATATCACTGCAATCCTCTGACGAAGCGGGAAAAGCGCCGTCTCCGGCAGAGGAACGATATCACGACCATCCACGATAATCTTGCCGGAATCCGGTCGGAGCAATCCCGTGAGATGTTTAAGGAGGACGCTCTTCCCGCTACCGCTTCCACCCACAATAACCGTAATCTTTCCCTCGGGGATGGTGAGGTTCAAGCCCTTGAGAACGTGATTACCCCCGAAACTTTTATAGATATTTTGGACATCAATCCTCATTTCATTCTGCCATAGAGTAACGACTTCTCAGCCCAGGAAGCGTGTAATAAAGTAATCCGCAACTAAAAAGAGCGAAAGTGAAATCACAACAGAGCGCATGGTAGAGCGACCAACGCCCTCCGCCCCGTTTTGCGTCGTCAGTCCCGAGTAACAGCTCACAATTGAAAAGATGGCGCCAAATACAAGCGTCTTCCACAGGCAGAGAGTAATATCCCTTGTCTTCAGGGCGTCAAAAAGCCTCTTGTAATAAACCCTCTGGGAAACATGCAAATAGTTGACCGAAACGAGCGCCCCGCCCCAGATGCCCACAACGATTGAATAAATCGTGAGGAGCGGCTGCATGGTCACGGCGGCGACAAAGCGCGGCATGGCAAGAAATCTAACAGGTCGGATGCCGAGGGAACGCAAGGCATCGATCTCCTCTGAAACACTCATGGCGCCAATCTCCGCCGCCCATGATGCGCCCACACGCGCCGCCACAATGAAGGCTGTAAATACCGGTCCCATCTCACGCACAAGGGAAAGACCCACAATCGCACCTATCTGTTGCTGGAGTCCAAGGTTCTTCAATTCCACTCCTGTCTGAAGTGATGTTATCATACCCGTGAACATACCTATCATGGAGGCAAGGGGAAGTGTATTCCATCCCACCTCCAGCATCTGACGAAGAACCCTTCTGGCGCTGGAGAGGACAAACTTCATCTCTATGAGGCACTGCATCAGAAGGAGGAGCATGCCCCCGGCAGTGTCAAAAATGTCCGTGAATATTGCCTCAATGCGTTTTAAAACTGTAATCATCCCTTCTCAACTCCAGAAGGTCGGGCATCGGATGATGGTATCCGCCCTCTCCGGTCCAACAGAAATGATGACAATCCGCACACCAAGCAATTCCTCAATCCGTTCGAGATATGCCCTTGCGCCTGAGGGAAGCTCCTCATAAGTTTGAATCCCGGATGTCTTCTCGCCCCAGCCCGGCAATGTCTCATAAATCGGTTCCACATCGGAAGAATCCTCAAGTCCTGACGGGAAAAGACCGACCATTTTCCCCTTATATCTGTATGCGGTGCATATTTTCAATGTCTCAAAGGAATCAAGGACATCCAATTTGGTAATTGCGAGGTCTCTTGCGCCTGAGATTTGAAGCGAGCGCCTCATGACAACGGCATCGAACCACCCACAGCGACGTGGGCGTCCGGTGGTGGCTCCATACTCTTCCCCTATCTTCCTCAATTGTTCTCCGGCATTATCTACAAGCTCCGTTGGAAAAGGTCCACTGCCCACGCGCGTCGTATATGCCTTTGCAATGCCAAGAACACCCGAGATGAACTGGGGCCCAACACCCAGACCGGTGCAGACGCCGCCCGGCGAGGGATTGGAGGAGGTTACATAGGGATATGTCCCAAAATCGATATCGAGCATCATCCCCTGGGCGCCCTCGGCAAGTATTCGCCTTCCCTCCTCAAGATATTGATTAACCAGTGTGACGCCGTCCACAATCATCTCCCGCAGCTGGTCGCTCAAGGGGAAGATTCGGTCAATCATGTCATCCGCCCCGGGACACGGCTCCGCAAACACCTTTTCAAAGATGGGGGTGTAAAAATCCATGGCGATGCGAACCTTTTGCGCAAACCGCTCCTTATCCAGCATATCCAGCGCCCGGACGCCCTGGCGGATAATCTTGTCCCCATAGGCGTATCCAATTCCCCGCCCCGTCGTTCCTATCTTTCCCTTTCCCCGCAAACGCTCCATCGTCTTGTCCATCAGGCGATGATACGGGAGAATCAGATGGGCATTCTGTGAGATAAAAAGCCTTCCATCCACAGAAATGCCGCTATCCTCCAATGCCTTTATCTCCTCAATCAGGACTTCCGGGTCAATCACCACACCGTTTCCTATCAGACAGTTCACATCCTCATGAAGGATGCCTGACGGGATGAGGTGAAGGACATATTTCTTCCCGCCGATGACAACGGTGTGTCCTGCATTATTGCCGCCCTGGTATCGTGCCACAAGGTCGGCGCTGCCGGCAAGGACATCCACCACCTTGCCCTTTCCCTCATCACCCCACTGACACCCCGTGAGAACAAGTAAAGGCAATTTATAATCTCCTTTTATAAGAAAGACTTAAAAAATGCAATTTATTCACCACAGAGGACACAGAGGATAATGAAACAAAGAAAATATTGGAAACTCTCTGTGCACTCTGTGGCTCTGTGGTGAATCCCATATTTTTAGATACTCTAAATTCATATCTTCACAAAAATACACAACTATGGACAAACTAAGGCAACATGCAATAAAAAAAAGGTGCGGAGAAATCTCACAATTTCGGGAGATGCATCCAATATCGTGGGGAAATTGATAATATCAATCCATCTTCATCGTCAGGTCGTCAGGGGTGTTTTCTTTTTTGTCGGGACCGGCGGAAACGAGTGTCTTCAGGGCGGAATTGAACTGAATATGGCTCCCCCATGGGTCTAAGGTATCCTTTTCCGCAATATATCTGCGCGCAACCAACTCATGTAGGTTGCCGGGTAGTCGTCTGTTTTCCACCTCAAACTGCCTGATTGCGCCGATGATGGTCTTGAACCGGAGATTAACCGCATCTGTTGCGCTTCCCTGTGCAAAATACTCATCAGTCAGAGTGCCTGCAATAACTGCATGGCGCTGGATGAGAGAAAGAATTGCGTT
>JAPLSR010000296.1 GCA_026398545.1 Candidatus Sumerlaeota bacterium
AGGCTTGAGCCGCTGCGACCTCGTCCAGCCCCGCCAGACTCTGCATCTCCTGCAATATATGGCAACACGCCCCGATTTTGAGGCGTTCTACGATTCTCTCGCCATTGCGGGAGTTGATGGCACTATCGGCGGACGAATGAATGAACCGCCCGCAAGGAATAATGTCCATGCCAAGACCGGCTTCATCGGGCATGTGCGCTCGCTCTCCGGCTACCTCGATGACCAGAATGGCGACCGCTGGGTCTTCTCCTTCATGTGCAACCAATACACCATATCTGTCTCCGTGGTGGACCACATCATTGACAACATCTGCCAGGCGCTTGTAAAATTCAAAACGTCCGATGGGGCGTCTCCAACTCACACCCGACACTGAATCCTTTTGAAAAACAGCGGGACATTAACGGTCTTTAAGAAACGCTTGACATGAGTGAGACATTATTGGTAGTCAGAGACAGTTAAATTGTTTGACATAGGGACATCAGGGCTGAAAAAAAGTCCAAAGTTATGTGAGGCGACGTAGCCAAGTGGCAAGGCGGAGGTCTGCAAAACCTCTATTCAGCGGTTCAAATCCGCTCGTCGCCTCCAACTATTTTACGCCGGAGTGGTGGAACTGGCAGACACAAGGGACTTAAAATCCCTCGGAGCATAGCTCTGTACCGGTTCGATTCCGGTCTCCGGCACTTCCCTCCTAACCCAAAAATATCTGAAATTCTTCATCCACGAATCTACACGAATTTTCACGAATAAAAAAATTAGTGTCAATTCGTGAAGATTTTTGTTAACCACAGATAAACACTGATAATGTAATATTATATCTGTGTTCACCTGTGTTCATCTGTGGTTAAAAATGTTATATTAGAGAATTCCTGTCAGGATTCAATAATTTTAAAACTATTATTGACTTTCGGATGCGGATTGGACAGTTTCTTCCTAAGAGTTCTTGTCAGCGATGTCAAAACCTTCAATTGCTTAACTGGGTCGGACGGCTGTTTGACATCATTCACAGCATTCAAGGCTTCGGTAATGGAAGGGTCTGCTCCCGATAGTCCCTGGGGCATAAGTATGTGAGGACAACCATGATTTCTATCCATTTGCTGAATCTGGGAAGAAAAAGAGTTTGAAACCCTGCGGATGTCCTATGAAGGGATAGACTGGCCTGCGTATTACGCAGTCTGTATAAAATACATCTCTTTAGGGAGGTTAAACGATGAAATGCATTGATAGTTCATAACTTATAATTATCCGTAGCTAAAAACTCTTGCGTATTATGCAGAAGGATAAAGCCTATATAAAGGATTTAGACGGAAATATATATAAAGTAGTTGGCGGTAATAAGAAAGGAGAAGAATATGGCTAAAGCAAATCTCGTTTTATCAAATGGCACAAAGGTGGAAATCGAGGGAACGGCGGAAGAAGTTGCCGTACTTCTCGAGAAATGCTCATCTCCCTCCGCGGACAAACAAAACAAAAGGAGCAGCAAACCAAAGAAGGATCATCGGCAAGCCAGCTCCCAAGGCAAGAAGAAGCAGGGTCCTGTCGGCTATATCGCAGAGCTCGTATCCGAGAACTTCTTTAAAGGAAAACGGTCTCTGCCTGAGGTTCAGAAAAAGCTGGAAGAAAAAGGTCACATATACGCCCAGAATAGTCTTTCTCCTGCTCTCTTACATCATGTTCGAAAAACTAAGATGCTTCGTCGGCTGAAGGAAAAGGATGTTTGGGTATATGTTTCGTAAAGGAGTGTAATAAGAGATGCCCGATAGTCTTATCCAAACGTTTGCCTCCCTTGATAAAAACACAAAAGAATCTCTCGCCGATTTGACATCTCCGAGACATATGTCTTTAGCAACATTATTGGTTGCTGAGGAAAGGTGTGGAGTTTCTAAGCTGACCGCAGAGCACATTACGGCCTGCCTCGAGGCGGCCGGTGTCGCAGTCCATAGACTATCTGTTGCTCGGGCGTTTGCCAATGCACGCGGTGCAATTGCTGTGTCAAGGAATCAAGATGGGGAGACTGAATATAAGTTGATGATTCGTGGGCGGCGGGAAATCGAGCCTGTTTTGGGTGGGAGTAAGATAATGGTAGTCCGAATTGAAAGTAATCAGCCCCGATCAGCCAGACTTAAGCTCCGGGAAATACTATCTCAGCTCTCTGGGGTTGTTCGGATCTGTGATCCATACTATGGAATCCGGACGCTTGATTCACTCGATCTTGTCCCACCACCATGCCACATCAGATTCCTTACCGCTCGCACGAATGAGACGGGTCGGCAACTACAAGGCGCATTATGCGATTTTAAACGAGAGAGGCCAAATTTCGAAGTCCGTCTTGTTCCAGCGAATGCGGGCATTCATGACCGATATATAGTAACCTCTTCGGAATTACTTATCTTAGGACACGGGTTGAAAGACGTCGGGGGAAAGGAATCCTTTATCATTCGATTGGAAGAGATTCTCGTCTCTGATCTTATCAAAGAAACCATACATGCATTTGATGCGCGATGGAATAGCGGAACCCCGATATAGTTGCGCCAATAAGAAAATTCAACGGATGGCTCATGGCCGCCGCTGATTTCAAACGTTAGGTTACTTCGGACGAAACCGCTCTGAATAAATGGAGGTAATAACCTATGAACCCCATGAATGAGAAAAAGTTGTACGTGTGGAAGCTCGCCGACTTCCTCAGCCAACATGACATGAGGATGTCAGGGAAAGAACTCGCAGACCACTTGAATCGCAATAACTTTTTGACCAGCTATGGTTCCACCTACAAAGGGGGCAAGGGAACTTACAAGCTTATCAGCGAGACTTGGCATTGGCTTCACGACGAGCTTGGTCTGGAGGACGAGGCCAATAAGATTGCCGAGGCCTACGTTAAGCCGGACGGTAGCTATGCTTACCAGTGAGCAGACCTTCCGGAGAGCAACCTAACAAGTTGCTGCAGCCGACTGGCTTCGCCGGCGGCTGACTGCTATAGCGTTGTGCTGAAATAGTATTTTGCAGACAAGTAAAACTGGGGTCAGACACGGTAACGAGTCTGCCTAAAGGCTCATTTTCTGCTCTTAAATTCTTAAACCATATTTTTTGTTCTGATTGATTCGCAATCCATGTTGATGTATTTAAAAGTTTTCAAAATCACTTGACTTTACGCGTCATCCGCCCTTTGAACATCCTTTCATGTCTCTGTGATGGAGAAAAAAACAGACGGAGGGTTATTTGCCATGGAAATAAGGGCGGCGGAGCGGCTCGGTCATCTTCCGGTTTATCTCTTTGACAAGTTGTTATTGACTTTCGGATGCGGATTGGACAGTTTCTTCCTAAAAGTTCTTGTCAGCGATGTCGAAGCCTTCAGTCTTTGAGGCCATGACGGAGGATTATATGCGGATAGGAAAGCAACATTCTGAATCTTATGCGGATCAATCTAATTATTGTTAGGCGACTCGGGTAAGGTGCAACACAAATGAACTATTCATTATCGAGTGTCCGATGGCTCCGCATCCTCATCGCTGCGGTTGCAGTTATTGCGGTGAGTTTCCTTCTCCTGATGGTCATAATTACCGGCTATGCGTTTGTCTTGGCTTTTCAAGTTCGGGGTGCTCCCGACCAAAATGCCATCAATCACTTTGCCGCCAAGGTCAGTCCCAAGTTGATGCCGTGGCTTGAGATGTTGCTGACGCTGGTTGTGACCTTCATCGTTGCTCGAAGAGCCGAGACGGCCAGCATCGTTCACGGCCTTTTCATTGGTATTCTGGCTGGTCTGTTGAGTTTGGCCGTGATACTGGCTTTTGGCGGGCAGCTTGGTTTGCACAACTTGGTTTTCCTGCTAACCGTTGTGGGGCTGGGGTGGCTCGGGAGCTTTGTCGGACAAAAAAAGACGGGTAGAACATGAAGTCGTCGCCTAACAAATCGCTGCAGGCAACGCGGGATGGCCGTTCCAGTTCCGCTTCGCGGTTCACGCTGGTTGGCCCCGCGTGCCTGAGCTCTGGACGTTATAAGAAAAAATGAAAAAAGAAAATAAAAACTCAAAAGCAACCAAAGATTTAGAATCATTGGCAAATATAGGTCCAGCTACGGCAAGAAGACTTTGTGCAATCGGTATCACTACAGCTTCCCAACTAAAGAAATCCAATCCTGAAAAGGTATATGAAAAATTGAGGAAACAAGAAGGGGATGTTCTCGACAAATGTGTATTGTATGTATTACGCGGAGCCATTTTAGATGCCCCTTGGTGGGTATGTAAAAATTGGAAAGGAGACAAAAAATATGACGGATAAGAATCTTGCACCTGTATGTGGTTTGTATTGTGGTGGCTGTGAATATTATAAGAAAACTTGCGTGGGATGTGGTAATGTAAAAGGTAAACCTTTCTGGACAACGCAGATGAAAGTGGAAACTTGTCCTTTATATGATTGCTGTATTAATAAAAAACAATTAGAACATTGCGGTTTATGTGAGGAGCTTCCTTGCGAAACATTCAATAAGTTCCACGATCCATCGTTAAGTCCCGAAGAAGCAAAACAGGCTGTGCTTAAACGGCAAAACGAATTGATTAAAAGAAAAGAAATTTCTACTGAAAACTGGCTTGAAGAAAAGAATAAAAACCTATAACAAGGCAATCCAGCTGACCTTACTCCGCGCCTTCGGCGCTCCGTAAGGCAGCTGATTTTTGTGTTCAAAATCACTTGACTTTACCCGTCATCCGCCCATTGAACATCCTTTCATGTCTCTGTGATGGAGAAAAAAAGCAGGCGGAGGGTTATTTGCCATGGAAATAAGGGCGGCGGAGCGGCTCGGTCATCTTCCGGTCTATCTCTTTGACAGGCTGGATGCGGACAAGGCGGCTGTGCAGGCGCGCGGGGTCGATGTCATCAGTCTTGGCCAGGGCGACCCCGATGAGGGAACGCCTCCTGACATTATCGCAGAACTCGCCCGCACTGCCATTGAACCCGCAAACCACCACTATCCCTCCTTCAAGGGAATGCCGGAATATCTTCAGGCAATTGCGGATTTCTACAGGGATAACTTTGGCGTTGCCCTTGAGCCCGGACCTGAAATCCTCTCCCTCATCGGCTCCAAAAGCGGTGTGGGTCGCCTTCCTCTTGCCCTTGTCAATCCGGGCGAGGTGATTCTCTGTCCGGACCCCTGCTACCCGGCTTATATCCCCGGCATGATTCTTGCCGATGCCAGAATTCAATACATGCCGCTCCTTGAGAAAAATCAATTTCTCCCCGACCTGACACAAATCCCATCAAAGGTTGCAAGGCGCGCCAAACTTATGCTCCTCAATTACCCAAACAACCCGACCGCCGCCGTCGCCACACAAGATTTCCTCAAGGATGTTGTGCAGTTCGCCAGAAAATATGAGATAATCGTCGCCTATGATGCCCCTTACAACATGATGGTCTTTGACGACGAAAAACCCCTGTCATTCCTCCAGATTCCGGGCGCAAAAGAGATTGGCGTGGAATTTCACTCCATGTCCAAGCTGTTTAACATGACCGGCTGGAGATGCGCCTGGGTCGCAGGCAACCGTCACGTCATCGATGCCCTTTCAAGGCTGATTTCTAACGTGGACATGGGCATCTTCAAGCCCATCCAGTTTGCCGCCATGAAGGCGCTGAAAAATGGCACGGTCTTTATACAAAAAATGAATCGACTCTATCAGGAGCGCCGGGATGCGGTTGTCAATGGTCTGAAAGAATTGGGCTGGCGCGTCCTGCCTTCAAGGGGCACATTCTTTGTGTGGCTGCCGGTGCCGGCGAAAGATAAGGAATCCATCCCATTTGCGCTGGAGCTGTTGCAAAAAACCGGCGTGCTGATTACACCCGGTCGGGGATTCGGCGAGCATGGAGAAGGATATTTGCGGATTGCCCTGACGGTGAATGTTGAGCGCCTGAGGGATGCTGTCCGCCGCATCAAAGAGGCTGGCTATATATACAATCCGTCTCAATCCGACTGAGGCGGACCTGTCAGACCTGTCAGACTTGTCAGACTTTTCAGACTTTTCAGACTTGTGCGAGGGCCTGGGCGTTCAGGAGTTCTATGGTGCCGAAGTGTTCATCTGTGAGTTTAAGGCGTTGTTCCGCCGCCTGTAAGATAAGCTTGACCACTTCCGTGTAAGAGATGAACGCCTGGGACGCCATTTTTGCAAGGTGACCATCCCAGCACCAGCCGGGATTGGGATTGACTTCAAGGAGATAGGGATTGCCCAACTCATCAAGTCTCCAGTCAAATCGGCTGTAATCCCGGCATTCAAGTCGCTCAAAGAGTTTCAGGCAGCAGTCAACAATGAATTTCTCAGTCTCGGGCGGGAGGTTTGCAGGAATAGATTTGAGTTTGCTGTAAGGGGACTCCGGCAGCCATTTTGCCTCATAGCCGCAGATTCGCGGGAGGTCGGGCGGGAGGTCTGAGTAATCCTCTTCAATGATTGGGAGGACGACATAAGACTCCGGCGGATTGCCGATTATCCCGACGCTCAAATCCTTGCCATTGAGAAATCTCTCAACCAGTATCGGCTTTTCATAACCGAATTTGCCTCTTATATCTGTGATGGCGCTGACCATTTCTTCAAGTGAATAGGCAACGCTTTTCTGGGTAATGCCGAAGGATGAATCCCCGAAGTTCGGTTTGACGATAACGGGGAATACACTGGGGACTGCGCGCAACTCGAAGATGGAGTCCTCAGGTTTGATGAAAAAGGCTTCCGGGACGGGGATTTGCATTTCACTGGCGATGCCGCGCACTAACGATTTGTCATAGCAGAAGGCAAGACATTGTGGATTTGAGCCGGTGTAGGGGATGTCAAGGATTTCAAGTATTGCGGGGATATGGAGCTCCTTCCGGGCATCGTTTTGATATCCCTCGTCACAGAGGTTGACGACGTAATCTATTTTCCCTTTGAGTTTCAGGAGGTCAGGGACAAGTGTGTTGTGGCTGGACAGGTAAGCGACATTATAATCCTCCGCATTTCGGAGGGCTGACTTCAGCTGGTCGATGGTATACAGGTCATCATCATCGAAGGTGGCGCCGGGTTTGAGGGGGTCGGGCTTTGAGGGGTCTCCAAGGAGGACGGCGACATTCTTTTTCTGTGTCCCGCGTTTGGGTTTGAGAGTCGTCCACTCCTTCTTGACAACCGAGGAGACAATGAGGCGCTGTGCCATCATCCCCAGGTCCTGGTTTCTCTGGGAATCCGGCGTCATGGTGCCATGAAATGCAACGTCTGAAAATTTGGCGTTTGCAAATAGATTTGTCAGGGCTTCCTTATCGTAAAGGCGCTCTGCGTAGAACTGGTCTTCGATAACCCCCCTCTCAACGTGTGTGATGATTTCACGGCTGATGAGGCGCTGATTGTCCAGCGACAGAGAGCGTTCGCGGCAAACGAAGTATTTGTCGCCTATCCACTCCCAGGAGCGCGGGTCATAGGTGGACTTGATATAAGCGCCGTCTGTAACGTCAATCAGGATGCGCCCCCAGGGTTTGAGCACCCTGACGACCTCCTTCAAAACGCGCAGGTCGTCATTCACCGTCTCAAAATAGCCGAATGAGTTGCCAAGGATGAGGACGATGTCAAAGGTGTCGGCGGGATAATCTATTTTGCGCGCATCGCCTTCGCGGAAACGGACGTCCAGTCCCTCTTTGCGCGCCCGTGTCTTGGCTTTCTGGATGAGATAACGTGAGCGGTCAATCCCGTGGACGTTCTTATAGCCGCGTCGGTCAAGTTCGAGAGAATGACGCCCCTGTCCGCAGCAGAGGTCAAGGACCATGGCATCCGCCGGCGGGGTGTTCAGAAGCTGGAGGAAATTGGTGATTTCATCGCGAGTGATGGCGTCATCCTCCACCACATCGCCATCAGTTTTGAGATAGAGGGAGTTAAAAACGCGACGCCACCAGTCGGATTGAACATGCTCCTCGAGGTTGGCGACGGGTCCGAGGGTTCGGCATCGAGGCTTCACCTTTTTTACAGCCGTGAGGGTTTTCGAATTATTGCCATTGCCATTACTGTTTCCATTACCATTGCTATTTCCATTATCGCCTTCACTGTCACGTCCATTGGAATGTGCCAGACCGGAGGCGCTCTTGGAAGCATTGGACGAACTACCCATGAATTATATCAACTCCTTTTAAAAAGTATTCAGTCCTGTGCCCACATAAAGATTCAGCATGAAATGAGAGCCTGCAACGGGAGCGTTGGAACCGTGTGCGGGAGCGGGATGGTGGGAATATGTAATTCAAAAATGAAGGCGGGGAATAGAGAATGTCATGATGGGAAAAGCGCCATCGTTCCATCACTCCCCGTTCGGGTGGTAAGCAGTCAGTTGGTTGGTTTCTTCAGGAAAATCAGTCTTCGTCTCACCTTGGATTTTCCTTTTTCTCCTTGAAAAAAAAATTTGTGCGAGTCCCACCGCTGAGCAATTCAATATTTTTCGTTATAGGTGGATACAGGAGACTGGCAATCCATATCAAGACAAAAGTGAAAATTATTTTATGTGGGGCTTTGTTATATATATTTGTTATAAACGGGGTTAGACAAAAGCGGGCAGGCGGCGTCAAAAAAAATTTTCGCACTATCCGGCGATTTTCAAAAAATACGAAATTTTTGGTTGATGCCCGCAAGTTTTGCCCATCATAAAGGTTAAAAGTATAATAAGATTATACGGGTAGATTTATAAGTAAAGAGTTACCCTTTTCAAGGTGTCTGAAATACTGGAAGTCATCTTTTCATGCGCCAGGAGAAAGAAATTTATCCCGGGATTAATGACTCGGATACACTTCTCATGAGCCGGTTTGCAAGTGGTGACCTTGAGGCTTTTGATTTATTGTTTCGTCAGAATGCACCCCGCGCCCATCGGATTGCCTTTCGTTTCCTCTGTAATGAGGAGGATGCGAGAGATATTGTCCAGGAGGCTTTTCTCCGCGTCTATACCTCAGCCGGTTCATGGAGACCTAAGGCGCGGTTCATTACATGGCTTTACCGGATTGTCTCCAATCTCTGCTTCAAGCATCAGCGAAGGGCGAGGATTATCCAGTTGATGTCCCTTGATGCCCCACGTGAGGGGGATGATGGTTCCAGTGTTGTCATGGAAATCCCGGCACATAGTGCGGATGGACCTTTGAGCGTCCTTGAGCGTAAGGAACGACAGGAAGCGGTCAAGGAGGCTATCAGGACTCTCCCGCCCAATCAGCGCATGGCAGTTATTCTCCACCGTTTTGAGGAACTCTCATATAAGGAAATTGCTGAGGTTCTTAACTGTTCAGTAGCCGCGGTTGAATCCCTTTTGCACCGCGCAAAACTGTCCCTCAGGGTGCGGCTGGAGAGATATTTCCATGATGAACCGCAAGTTTCCATTCATTCAAAGGTTAAGGATAGTGAAGGGTGATTGCGATGGATTGTCTGGCTATAGGCAAAAGATTATCGGCATATCTGGATGGCGAAGTCTCGCATAGCGAGGAGTCCCGAATCAGTCAGCATCTGTATGCCTGCTCCAAATGTCGTGACGATGCAAAGGCGCTCTCACGGATCTACGACATTCTTCTGGAGGAGTTACCCGTGCTTGAGCCTGCTCTTCTCACATTCAGCAAGCCGGAAATCTTGCGGGAGAAAGCAGACGCGCAGATACAGCATGGGAAATGGCTTCGCTTGCTTATAGCCGCATGTGTGATGGGCATTATGTTTGGAGGCGGAATTGGGCTTTTGATTTTCCCGCAGGGTGGACAGCAATTTCCCTCGCCGGGTCTGTCTAAAGAAACCCGCATTGTCCGGGCATGGGGAATGGATGTGCTGGAAGAGTTACCGCCGGGGTCACTGGAAGGAGTCTATATGACTCTTGCTAACGCTCAAAATTTTGCAGCTGACGCTGACGGAAGAAACAGGAAGGGTTCCCGATGAGTAAAAAGGTCATCATTGTTTTGGTGTTTCTCTGTGCCCTGTCATTATCGCTCGGGGCAGTTGTATTGTTCTCCCGGCGCGCTTGCAACCAGGAGAGGCAATTGACAGAAGGGTTTGGACGGGATGCCCTGGGGCTCTCACCAGCCCAGAAGCAGGATTTGGATAAACTTCAACAGATGATGCAGGAAAAGATGAAACCGCTCCAGAATGATGCTCGCCGGGCAAGGCGCGAACTCATTGCGCTCCTTCAGAAGCCTGAGCCGGACTCCAAGGCAATTCAGGAGAAGTTGTCAGAGATATCCCGTCTGCAGAGCGAAATGCAGCGCAATGCAGTTGAGAATCTTCTGAACATGAAAAAGATATTAACCGTTGAGCAGCAAAAACGACTGTTTGAGACCTTATGTATCGGCATCTGCCCCGGCAGTTATGGTGGTCCTGGCTGCGAAAGCGGTTCATTTACGGCGGGGAAAAATTAAGGTATCCACCGCTGGTTTTTTCAGTGATGTGGATTTAATAATGTGATTATTCCATGCAATTCTAAAATTGAAAGGAGGTTTCGTTATGATGAGAAAGAAGGTGTTTCGCCTTGTTGCGATTGCAGTCCTGATAGTCGCCGCCGGATTGCTTACGCTTGTCTACGCCGGCGAGATGGTGAAAAAAGGATGCGATGCAACTCCCACAAGCACACAGTCCATGTGCGGGCAATCAAACAGCTGCGTTAAAGACACATGTTGCAAGATGGGAGATACCACGTGCAAACATGAAGCGTGTTCTGAAGATTGCACCAAGGCATGTTCTAAAGATTGCAGCAAGGCATGTAAGGGTGACTGAAAAAGAGAAACCATCTGAGAACTGACACTGCAACTCTCGAGCCGATTTTTGTGAAAACGGCTGGATAATCATCCAGCCGTTTTTTTAATAACATAGGACTGTAACCCTGAGTTACGGCAACGGATAGCGATATACCGTCACCATGTCTTAACGAATCTCCCAAATTATATGAT
>JAPLSR010000435.1 GCA_026398545.1 Candidatus Sumerlaeota bacterium
AATAGTTGTCATATTTCTTCCTGATAATGCCCTGTTTGTCCGGAATTATTTCATAGAGCCTCCCACCCCACAACTCACAAGTATCCCAAGAGACTCAAAAGGTGTTCTTGATTTTCTTGCCACCCTTCCCGGGCAGGAGAATGTTTTCTGTGCCAATTTCCGGCTGGGCGCCTATATTCCTGTGTTATCGCATCATTCAAGCCTTCTGGGAAACCTTCCAGTAACACCACTTGTGAATGAGAAGATAGAGCTTGGGAACCGATTTTTAAGAAACAGGGATGTTGAGTTATTTTTGAATAAATATCATATCACACTTATTGTCATATCAAAAAAAACGCAGTCTAATTTTGACAAAAGCGTCAAGCGAGCGGAATGGCAGGTGGTCTTTGAGAACGCCACATGGAAGATTTACCGGATTTCTCATTAGAATATCCACCGCCAAGATTTGTATTTGACAGAGTGGTTACCCCTTTTTTAAGGTCTATATGTTTATTTCACATAAGGACAATAAAGCACCTGAGGTGGTATTATGTCATGGTTTCGCAAGCGGAAGTATACCATTCTTAACCCGGAGCCTGCGGAGAGAAAGGTGGAAATTCCTGACGGACTCTGGCACAAGTGTCCCGAATGCCTGAATATTGTTCTTGCCAATGATCATGAAAAAAACCTGAGGGTCTGCCAGAAATGCGGTTTTCATGACCAACTTAACGCCAGGGAACGCATTAACTGTACCTTTGACCCGGGCTCATTCATTGAGGATGACAAAGATATTAAGCCTGCCGACCCTTTGAATTTCTTTGATTCAAAACAATACACAGAGCGACTGGCTATATATCAAAAAAAGACAGGGCTGAATGACGCTATAATCACGGGTGTTGCCTCCTGTGGGGGTTATCAGGTTGCCGCAGGAGTTATGGAATTCGAATTCATCGGCGGCAGCATGGGTTCTGTTGTGGGGGAGAAGGTAACAAGACTCCTTGAGCTTGCCATGGAAAAGCGTCTTCCAGTCATTATTATCTCATCCTCAGGCGGTGCACGCATGCAGGAGGGGATTCTCTCCCTCATGCAGATGGCAAAGACATCAATGGTGATAGCCCGCCTGAATGATAAGCGAATACCTTATATCAGCGTACTGACCCATCCCACCACGGCTGGCGTTATGGCAAGTTTTGCCTCACTTGGAGATATGGTTATCGCCGAACCCAATGCGCTGATAGGCTTTGCCGGACCCAGGGTTATCCAGCAAACCATTAATCAGATACTTCCCAAAGGCTTCCAGCGCTCCGAATTTGTGAGGGAGCATGGTTTTATTGATATCGTTGTGGAGAGAAAGGACATGAGAAAGGTCCTTACTAATCTCTTATCCTTTTTTGCACCATGGGCATACAATGGGGAAAAGGAGGAAAAAAAGCAAGAATCCACTTGATTTTTTTCGTTATTCCCATGCACATTCAACACAAAAGCTAACAGTAAAGGAGGTCGGGAGTTTTTATGGCACATGTTACCTTGAAAAATGTGACCAAGATATTTCCGGGGAATGTAATTGCGGTCAATAATATCTCTCTGGATATCAAGGACAAAGAATTTCTTGTTATCGTTGGTCCTTCAGGTTGTGGTAAGACCACCGCCCTTCGCATGATTGCCGGTCTTGAAGAGATAAGCAGTGGGGACATTTATATTGGCGAAAAGATCGTGAATGATGTCCCGCCCAAGGACCGTGACATTGCCATGGTCTTCCAGAATTATGCCCTTTATCCCCACATGACGGTTCGCAATAATATGGCGTTTGGTCTGAAACTCCGCAAATATCCCAGGGCTGAGATTGACAAACGCGTCCGGGACACGGCGGAAATCCTGGGAATATCCGAACTCCTTGACCGCAAACCCAAGGCGCTTTCCGGCGGACAGCGCCAGAGGGTGGCAGTGGGACGCGCCATTGTCCGCAAACCCCATGTCTTCCTTTTTGATGAGCCGCTTTCAAACCTTGATGCCAAACTGCGCGTCCAGATGCGCACTGAGATTTCCAAGCTCCATGCCCGTCTCCAGGCAACTATGATTTATGTGACGCATGACCAGATTGAAGCCATGACGATGGGAGACCGCATTGTTGTCTTGAAAGATGGCATAATTCAGCAGACGGATGACCCCATCACATTATATGACTGTCCACAGAATAAGTTTGTGGCGGGGTTTATTGGGAGTCCCCCGATGAATTTTGTGAACGGCAAAATTGTCCAGGAAGCGGACGGGCTTTATTTTGATGAAGACAATTTCAAGGTGAAAATACCCACCCAGTTCAAGGAGGCTCTGGTGTCATATATCGGGAAGCAAATCATTTTCGGCACGCGGCCGGAACACCTCTATGAACCCCAGAGCGGACTGCGCGAGCGACCGGGAATGGCGCCAATCAAGGCAAAGGTGGAAATTATTGAACCGATGGGCGCAGAGATTTATGTCTATCTGACAACGGGGAAAACCCCCTTCATTGCGCGCCTTGACCCACATACAAAGGTCGAAGTGGATGAAATGATGGAACTGATTGTCGACATGGAAAAGTCCCATTTCTTTGACAAGGACACAGAAAAGACGATTGTTTAAAAACAGGTAATTTTGAGGTTATGTCTTGAATAGTCCGAGGGCGATTTTCCAGGAAAGTCGCCCTTTTATTTTGTCCAGAAGAATTTTGGCGGTCTCGCGACCACCGCATGAAAGACGCATCTGCACTGCCGCCTCATATGGGTCGGCAGGTTGGAATCTGACATGGGGAAGCGCCCTCAAGGATGCATGAAATCTCTGCTGCCGCTTTTTGAGGTCGGATATTCCGGGCTGAGGTTTTGCGGCAAATGGTGTCCCCGGTTTGGGCACAAAAAATGAAACTGCAACAATAATCTCCCCAATGTGACCCCTCTTCCTGCCCTCCTCCACCAGTATTCTCTGTATCTTTCTGACCAATTCTGCGGACGCCTCAATTTCCCCCGCCCCTTCCCCGGGTAAACCAAGGATGAAATAAAGTTTAAGATTCAAAATCCCCGCCCTCAACCCCCTTGCGACCGCATTCAGTATTTCATCATTGGTCATGGATTTCGCAAGGGAGTTGCGGAATTCATCAGAGCCGGTCTCCGGTGCAAGGGTCAGGGTGCGCTGACCGCTCTGGAGAAGGATTTCTATGACCGGGTCTGAAAGATGGTCGGCTCGCAGGGAAGAGAATGAGATGTCTAAACGCTCACGCATTGCATATTCACAGATTTTATCCAGTTCAGGATGGGCTGTAACCGCCGAGGAGATTAAAC
>JAPLSR010000033.1 GCA_026398545.1 Candidatus Sumerlaeota bacterium
TGCAGGAACTGGGTTATGCGGGAAGCCGTCAACCCGGGTATATTTACCAGGGACTAAAGGAGGGCATTGGCAACATTGCCAAAATGCGCACCGTCATGGCGGAAGACCTCGTAACCAAGATTAACGAGCGAATCACAGACCTTCCGAGCAAACACGACTTTTACAGAATTCAGATGCATCATGAGATCAAGGAGTGGCTCACGATGGCGGAGAAGTTCGATTCGCAAAATACCAGGGTGAAAGAGGCAAGGGCAAGTATTGAAGCACAACTGGCGGAAGATATAAAGAAGTTTCACAAGAAGATAGACGACCGGAAATGGCAGGGGAATTCATCGGGCAGGGAAGCAAAGGCGGCTTTGAAATATTTTGAGGAAAGTCCCGATTGGGGCAAGCGTGCCACCGAACCCCGCCATCCCTTGGGGGTAGCCATTACCAACGAATGGTCGGTCCAGGAGACGGATATCACGAATCGACCTGTCATGTATGGTCTGCCGGCTTTAATCGCTGTGCAGGTAGATAGCGAAAAGACTGATAATCTGGCACGAGTGTTCAATGTGACTATGCGCACACAAAAGAGTGCAGACGCCAAAAAAGAACCGCCCTTTGAATCCATCACAGTCGGCGATAGCTATTATATCTGCGCTGATAAAATAAAATGACGGGACTTGTAGTATATTAAGAAATGTGATTTCACCGCTGAGACGTTGAGATTGCAGAATGACCAATTTGTGTTGACATGGAGCTATGGGTCTTCTTAATCCATTTCTGATAATCGCATTGGCAAAAAGAGTGGTGTCGCCTTTATGTATCGTAAGTTTTTTGGGCTTGAAGAAGACCCGTTTAATCTCACGCCTGATACGCGTTTTCTCTACCTGAGCCGCAAGCACCGTGAGGCGCTCGCTAACCTCATTTACGGCATCCAGGAGCGCAAGGGGTTTATTACACTGACCGGCGAGATTGGCTCCGGTAAAACTACCCTCTGCCGCGCACTCGTCAATGAACTTGACCCGAAAACCACCAAGGTTGCGCTCATCTTCAATTCCTACCTGAGTGAGATTGAACTCCTCCAGACTATCAATGAGGACTTCGGCATCGCATCGGAATCCAATTCCAAACGCGACCTCATCAAGGCGCTGAACCAGTTCCTCCTCGATGAAAACGCCGCGGGACACAATGTCGTTCTCATCATTGATGAGGCGCAAAACCTGACGGCGCCTGTGCTGGAACAGATTCGCATGCTCAGCAATCTCGAGACGGAAACGGAAAAGTTGATACAAATCGTTCTCATGGCTCAGCCGGAGCTTCTCGATATCCTTGCCCAGCCCGAGTTAGAGCAGTTAAACCAGCGCGTTGCCGTCCGCTATCACATATTTCCCCTCGACGAAGATGACCTCGTTTATTACATCCGCCACCGGCTCTTTGTCGCCAAGGCACAAATAGATATTGAATTCACGCCGGATGCCCTTAAACTCATTTATCAATTCTCAGGCGGAATCCCGAGGAAAATCAACGTCCTGTGCGACCGCTGTCTCCTTGACGCCTATACAAAAGTCACCTATGCAATTGATAGAAGTATTGTAAAAGAGGCTATTTTAGAGATTGAAGGAGAGCAGGCGAGGGCTGTGGCAAAGGTGGGCGGCAGGGCATCCCGTCCTGCTGTCAGATTTTCAAACCTTGCGATATTGACCGGAATATTATGCCTTATTGTCATTGTTGGCGTCGTGCTTGGAATTAATCTTGCCCGCAGTCGCTTACGCTCCATAGCTTCAGCGACGGAGCGTGGTTTGCCGAAACCAAAAGACGCCTCTCTTGAGGGGACGCAGGAAGCGGCGAGCGAACCTTCTTATAAGGTTGCATGGAAACAAGAACCGTCATCACTCTCTCAGGAAGAAGAGCCCACACCAACGCCTCAACCCACTCCCACAAAACCGCCTCAACGCTACTTTTTCAACTGGGACTACGATAAGGATAATGTCTGCCGCGTGGATAATACAAAATTCACATATGCCGCCTCCATATTTACCTGTCTGCGCCTCTGGAATATAGAGGTTGACCTGACAGATTTCAAGAACATGGACGTCAAGACCATTCAGAGGCTCAACCTGACCCAGAATGAAAAGATAGGTCTTGAAAAACATGTGATTGAGGGCGACCTTGCGACCGCCGCAAGATTTGATATCCCCGTAATACTGACATATAACATCCCCCCGAAAGGTCTTTCGCCCGCTATTGTCCTCGTCCGCATGGAAGGGATGTCCTGCACTATTGCCGACCCGATGAGCGGGTTGCGCACCATCTCACGCAATGCCCTTACAGAGAATCTGAGGCAGTGCATTGTGATATATTTTGACACGCTGAAGCTGGACACCCTCGTAAAAGGGGAGGAGAGCGAGCGGGTTAAAATCCTGCAGACGTTTCTCCAGAAGAAGGGGTTTCTGAAGGGGGAGGCAACCGGTATATTTGACCAGACTACCGAGTCTGGCATAAGGAATTTTCAACGGTATTATAAGATTGAGCTGCCGGAGCTGCTGAATACCGATACCGTTTTAATGCTTTCTACACGTATGGTCACCATGAGACCAAGGTTATTTTCCTCCGGCGGTCAGGACTGAATGAAGAGATTTGAGAATTGGAGAATTGGAGAATTTGAGGATTGGAGAATTTGAAGATTTGAAGATTTGAGTTCGACTATGAGTATTATACTTGATGCATTGAGGAAGGCAAGGCGCGACCGCCATATGGATGATGGTCCCAAGAATGATACCATTTTCCGCCAGATGGAATATGAGAACATTTCACGCCGGAAAAAGAAAAAAACGCGGCTTTACCTGATACTCATACTGGGATTTATCTTTGTTTTCATCATACCGCCAGCAATGTTCGTACTTCTCGCATATTGGGGATTTTTCCCACGCCCTTCCTTCATGAAAGGACAGCGCATATTTAGAGTTGGGATACCTACACCAACACCCCAGCCGGCAAAAATAATAATCCAGATGGCGCCAGTGCCCACCTCTGTGAAACCCCGCCCCACCAGTATCACACAAACGCCGGAACCAACCCCCGGGCCATCTCCAACTCCCGGACCCACACCCACCCCGATCCGCCTCAGGCGGACACCATCAAAGACCGCCTCGCCAGTCCGGACGCCTGTCACACTTCCCGCAGGCAAGCCTGTCGTGCCATTAATTCCAAGACCCACGCCCACACCGAAGCCTGTTTCCACAGTCCGCCTCAGGCGGATTCCCACGCAAACACCCGCGCCGCTTCAATCCCCGGTCCCAACGCCCCGGCGGTCGGAATTCCAGCAACCCGAGGAATACAGCATAAAACTGGACGGTGTGATGTGGGATGATAAAAACCCATCAGCGCTGGTCAATGGTCAGATTGTTGGCGTAGGACAGAATGTTGACGGTTGGACTGTCATCAAAATTACAAAAGAATATGTTGAAATGAAAAAAGATGATGTTAAATATAAATTCAAGTATTGACTTTCTCACTGAGAGGACAACCCTATAGTATAAAAATTTAAAAAAATTGCGCCAACCTGCTTGCAGACTCCATTTATCATAAGGGAGGGACTAAATGTCCGTTGTTAAGAAAATCAATATGCCCGTCATGATTGTCGTAGTCATCACCGGAATATTCTCGTGCTCACTGCTCAAATCCGGCGGCGAGTCAGCACTATACCCGCGGACAGAACTGCGCGGGTTCTGGTTACGCCCACCGCAGAACTTTCGGGAGATTCCATCCATCCTTGATAAAATCAAAAACGCCGGATTTAACGCCATTTTCCTTGAAACCCTTTATCACGGATTTGTGATTTATCCCGGCTCAAATTTCCTCAACCGTCCCGAATATGGCGGGCATGACGTATTGCAGGAATTCATCAAAGAGGCGCACGCGCGCGGCATGACCGTCCATTGCTGGACAGAGGTATTTTACCTCCAGGTGGACACAAAGAAATATCCGCAATTCCCGCGTTCTGTCATTTTTGATGAACGTCCTGAATGGAGGCTTCTAACAAAGAATGGGGAGACCTCGGATGTTTCCGAGGATGCCCACATTTTCGGCGACCCCGCCAACCCCGCCCTGCAATCCTTTCTCCTTGAATTTTACCGCGACCTTATCCAGCGTTATAATGTGGACGGAATCAATATCGATTATATTCGCTATCCAGCGGGGAAATATGATACGGGATACACAGAATTTGCCCGAAAAGCATTCAAAAATGAAACAGGTGTTGACCCTCTCACGTTTGATAGCAACAGTAATCCTGATATGTGGATGAGATGGGTCAGATGGCGGGAGAACAGGGTCACAGATTTTGTTTCGAGGCTGTCAGACCTGATTAAACATAATAAACCTCAAATAGTCCTCTCCGCTGCCATATTCCCGGGTTATTATATTGAGCGGGGGAGATATTCCACCTACCAGGACTGGGCAAAATGGCTGGAGGAGAATTATGTTGATGCCATTATTCCCATGGCGTATGCGCCATCGCTTGAAGGTGTGCGGGGTGAAATCAATAGCGTAATTGAGAAGAATAAAGGCAAAGCCTTTGTCCTTCCCGTCCTCGCCGTCCCTATCACAAAAAAGGATAACTATGGAGGGAGCGACCATCCCCCCATTCAAGAGCAGATTTCCATGGTGCGTTCCATGAAACTTCCGGGACATACAATCTTCTGTTATGACTGGATTCTTCAAAGTGCGAATGGCTTTGATGCGTTCAAGGAGGTATATTCCCGCCGTTCAGAAAAGTGATTAGGTATTCATGAAGGGAGATAATCAAGATGGGAAGCCTGAAAAAAATCGCCTTGTTTAAGCAAGGCTTTGGACTGTTCATTCATCAATTTAATGTGGAGACCGACAAGTCGGTGAGTATTCAGTCATCTCCTGACCAGATGAATGAAATTCAATCCTCGCTCACAGTTCTTGACATGGGGGGAGGACATATCAACTCCATTGCATGTGAGAATGATAACGCCATGGGATTATTCAAAATCAACCTGCAGGGGAGCGGGACAAGAACTGTCCAAGTTTTGTATGTTGTTTCCACACCACCCTGGGAAATGACATACAGGCTCATGGTCCCCGACCAGCCTGGAAAAGCAAGGGGGCTTCTCCAGGGCATGGCAATTGTCCACCGCACGGGCGCTGAACCGTGGGAAAATGTTGACCTCACCCTGAAATCCGCCAGACCCCATCTCAATTTTGAAACGGAGAAACAGGAAGATGGGATGTTTTATGAATATCACATCCCCCACCCCGTAAGTGTGTCTGAAAACGGCTATGTCATGATACCCGTTATGGATGAAAGTGTCGATTGCGAGAATATCCTTGTTTTTCACGCACCGGAACAGAATATCTATCCAACCGTGGGTATAATTCTTTCCAATACAACCAGTAATCCTCTTGCCCCGGGCCCCATCACCATCTTCCAGAAGGATGCGTTTGGCGGACAGTCTCTTCTCCCCACACTTCATCCCGGTCAGAGGCACCTCCTTTGTTACGCAAACACACAGGAGTGTGAGGTGAGGTTAGACCAAAAGCCCGGCGGTGAAGCGGTCAGGGAGGTCAGAATAAAAGACGGTGAACTCATACTTGAATTGGATGGTATGATGATGGACACTTATGAGATTCAGAACCGTACGACAAGGAAGAAGGAAATGGTGATTGAGCATCCAAGAATGGCAGGACAAAAACTACAGAAACCACGGAATCCCTTCGAATCCACAGAAAAGGCATGGCGTTTCCGCATCTCGGTTCCGCCCGACATCGCCATCCAGTTCCAGATTGAGAGCACAATCAGGGATAGGAAAACTATAAGGCTTGCTGAAATTACGGGGGAACACATCTCTGCCCTTGTGGCGAAGGGGTATCTTGACGAGGGGGTGGAAAAACAGTTGCGCGGAGCGTTGTCCATACGGGATAGCATCAATCAGAAGGAAATGGATAACTCCCGGCGCAGTGAACAGGAAAGGGCATTTCAAGAATCCCTCCAGAAAATCTCATATGTGAAAGACATGAGCAATCCTGTTGAAAATAATCTGTAAATCCGCCTCAGGTTGAAAACACATCGTGGCGGGCGGATTAATAAGAATTTAACAAGGATGGACAGGATTTACAGGATTGTTTAATTCTGTCGCACTTTATGCCTGCCTCAGGCGGACACCATGTGATACTTGACAACTCCCGTGCCTTTTTATCAGTTTGAAAAAGTTTTAAATGGAGAAATATGAGATGTTTCAGGAAAAAGTTGAAACAAGGCGGCGGGAGGAGATGATTCCTCTGACGTTGCAGGTCGCGGAGGCGCTTGAAAAATCCCGTATGCGCTCCGGTTTGTGCGTCATATATGTGCCACATACAACCGCAGGTGTAACGATTAATGAGAATGCCGACCCGGATGTGTGTAAGGACATCCTGATGGGGCTTGGCAAAATCGCCCCCCTGAACTGGCAATACTCGCATGGCGAAGGGAATTCTGACGCGCATCTGAAGGCATCCATCGTGGGTTCATCAGTGGTTATTCCAGTTGAGGATGGTAAACTTCTGCTGGGAACGTGGCAGGGCATCTATTTTTGCGAATTTGACGGACCCCGCACAAGACATGTCCTCTATCAATTCATTCCTGCGGCGCCCACGCAGGTGGTGGAAGAATAATGAATGAATCGATTATCGAATTCGCATTCGCACATCCCGATGTTGCAGTTATAAAGGTTCACGGACGCGGTTCATTCCTTAACAGCATGGACCTTCAATCCCTGACAGATACTCTGCACAAAAAAAATCCAAACATACGTATTATCATAGACCTTGAGCATTGTATCACACTGGACAGCACCTTCATGGGGACACTGGCAGGTATAAGCATTGAGCAGAACAAGGCTGGCATGGGCTATCTGACCGTGGTTAATGCACAAAAACATACGCGTCAACTTCTGGTCAATCTTGGTCTCTCTTACATCCTTGATATGCGCGAGATGGCAGAATCCATGCCTGTCAGGGAGGAGGATTTTCAGAAGGCTGAAGGGGAGAAATCTTCAAGGTTTGAGCAGATTGTACACATGATTAAGGCGCACAACCAGCTGATTGACTTAGACACCCAGAATGAAGTCCGCTTTCAGAGTGTGATAAAATATCTTCAGGACAGTCTTGAACGTGAAAAAAAGAAAAAGGAAGATACACCCGATTCTAAGACATGATGCCCCAGACTGAAAACGATATAGACTTGAGCGAGGTGAAGGACGCCGCCGCCTTCCTCAGGCGGGATAATCCTGTCATTCCTCATCTTGCCATTGTGATTGGCTCAGGTCTTGGGGCATTTTTAAATACGATTGAGAAGACCGGACAATTCCCTTATGCCACTATACCTCATTTCCCCGTAAGCAGTGTTGCAGGGCATGAGGGAGAATGGATATTCGGCACATCCGATGGTAATCCTGTTATTATCCTTGCGGGGCGAAAACACCTGTATGAGGGGGCTGGCGTTGCGGCATGCACCTTTGCCATCCGCCTCCTTGGTGAATTGGGTGTCAGGATGCTCATCCTGACCAATGCAGCCGGGGCTCTCAGCCGTCACCTGCTACCTGGCGACCTGATTCTGATTGCCGACCACATCAATCTGATGTTTCGCAAACCATTATTCCCACCCAATCCTGAGCGGCTATTTGACCGTCTGCCATGCTCCGCCGAGACTTATGATATCCGACTCGGGAAAATTGCCCGCGACGTTGCATCTGCAGAAAAAATCCCCCTGAAAGAAGGGATTTATCTAGGTACAATGGGACCAAGTTATGAGACTAAGGCGGAGGCGCAATTCATGAAGTGGCTCGGGGCGGATGCCGTTGGCATGTCCACAGTACTGGAAAATATCGCCGCACGCCAGCTGGGGATGCGCGTCCTGGGAATATCCTATATCTCCAATTCAGTCCTGTTTCCCGGTATACAGGGAAAAATAACCCATGAGGAAGTCCTGGCAAATGCAAAACTGGTTGAAGTGAATTTTGCAAAACTGATGCGCGGGGTCATTAGAGCAATATCAGTCTCGGCAGTGGTGGAGGAATTACATGAGAGCGGTTGACCTGATAGCCAAAAAGCGCGATGGGGGAGAGTTAAAAAAGGAAGAACTGGAATTTCTCATTAAGGGCTACGTCTCCGGCGAGATTCCTGATTACCAGATGTCAGCATTTCTTATGGCAGTGTTTTTCAGCGGGATGTCCTTTGCAGAAATGGCTACCCTGACGCGAGTGATGATGTATTCGGGTGACACCTTTGACCTCTCTTCCATCACCGGTGTAAAGGTGGATAAACACAGTACGGGCGGGGTGGGGGACAAGGTCTCGCTCATCCTTGCGCCCCTTGTGGCATCCGCCGGCGTGCCCGTCCCCATGGTCTCAGGACGCGGGCTTGGACACACGGGCGGGACGCTGGACAAGCTGGAAAGTATCCCCGGCTTCACCACAGGAATGGATGGGAAGAGGTTTATTGACCAGATTAAAAGGATTGGCGTTGCCATCATCGGTCAGACGGATAATTTTGTCCCCGCAGATAAAAAGCTTTACGCCATGCGGGATGTCACAGCCACTGTGGAGAGCATCCCGCTCATTTCAGGGAGCATTATCAGCAAAAAAGTCGCCTCGGGGGCGGACTCCTTTGTATTTGATGTCAAGACCGGCACCGGTGCCTTCATGGACACTGAAGACAGGGCGCGTGAACTGGCGCATTCTCTCATAGGTGTCATGAAGGAGCTGGGGAAAAAGTCCATGGCGCTTATCACAGACATGAACCAGCCCCTTGGCAGAGCCATTGGCAATTCACTTGAGGTTATTGAGTGCATTGAATCACTCAAGGGCAATCCCCCCTCAGACCTCAGGGAAATCTGCATGGAGCTGGGTATGAGGATGCTCCTGCTTGGTGAAAGGGCGGCAACCCTTGAGGAAGCAGCGGGGATTCTCCAGGAGAGATGGGCTTCTGGAGCCGCACTGCAAAAGTTTCAGGAGATGGTGAAGGCTCAGGGGGGCAATCCTGACATTATTGACAACCCATCACTGCTTGATGTCTCTCCTGACAGGAAAGACCTCACCTCTTCGCGGGATGGCGTGATAGCGGGTTTTGAGGCGCGAGAAATCGGCAACGTCTGTATGCTTCTGGGGGCGGGGAGGGCAACGTATGACGCTCCCATTGATTACGGTGTGGGACTTATCTGCCACAAAAAAATCGGGGAAGTCGTCAAAAAGGGAGAGCCTGTCTTTACAATTTACCACAGGGGCGGCAAATCTTTAAGAGAGGCTGAAAAAAGGCTTTCACAGGCTGTTATAATCTCGGATAATCTTGTTTATCCCCCAAAATTAATAAAGTCTGAAATCCAATAGGGGAGGGGATTTTTAATGGGTGAGGAGAAATCGCCATGCAAGGTTAAACTCTTTTTCGGACTGCTTTTCCCTGACGAGGAAATCCTTGCCCGAACAGAGAAAAGAATTGTCAACGATTATGGGGATATTGACCTCCAGAGCCCAATTGTTCCCTTTAATAAAACCACATACTACGAAAATGAGATGGGGCAATCGCTCCTCAGGAGGTTTATCTCAATTGTGAACCTGATTGACCAGGTTGAACTGCCAACTATCAAAATCCAGACAAATTTGCTGGAAAAACTTTTTGCCAGACCCGAGGGCTCACGTCAGGTCAACATTGACCCGGGGTATCTCACATTTTCAAAAGTTATTCTTGCCACAACAAAGGATTATACTCACAGGCTTTACCTCGGGAAAAAAATATATGGCGAGGTTACCCTTCACTACAAAGGCGGTGAGAAGAGCTTTTGCCCCTGGGATTGGACATATCCCGACTATCGCGAACCGATGGCTATCAATTTTTTTAATGAACTCCGTAATATTTATAAAAGACAACTCAAGCGCGAAGAATGACAACATTTCCGAAAAAACCTATCTATCTGCTTTATGGCAACGAAGAGGAGAAACTGAACGAGGACCGTTGCGCCATTGTGGAGATGTATTTACCCCGCGAGAAACGTGAGGAAAATTATCGTGAATTCACCCCGAAGGCATCCCAGACCAGACTGCCACTTGCCTCATTCATGCCAGAACTCCTCGCCGAACTGGGCACCATCTCATTTTTCCCGGATTCCTGTCGGGTAATTGTGATATATAATCTTGCTGAGCTTTACGGGCGCAAAGCCTCATCAGACGAGGAGAAGTCAGAGGATTCCCCGAAACTCTGGAAAGGAAAGGTCTCACCGGAGGTCTATTTCATCAAATATCTTGAAAAAGAACTTCCAGATACAAATAATATCCTTATATTTCAGAATACTGAGGACCCTGATAAGAATCTGCGCATCAATGAAAAGGGGAACATCTTTAAAACCATTACCAAGTCGGGGCATAAAATAAAACACTTCTCCAATCCCATAAACTGGAGACTGGAGGATGCCATTATGAAGCGCAATCTTCCAGAAGCGCTCAATATTTTACGAGATTGGATGGAAAAAGACCCCGATACGGCAAGGAGTAAGGTCTTTCAATCACTGGTTAAAAGAATCGTGCTCCTTCTCCAGGCAAAGGTGATAACAGTAAAGAAAAAGAAAATAGAATCCGTTAGTGAACTGGAAGAGACATTTTTTCCCGACGGAATGACTTATAATCTACTCAATGAGCATCCATGGATTCAGTCAAAGATTGAAGAGGGGAGCGCCAGATATACCATGACAGAGCTTACACGCGCCCTTCAAAAAACCCTGGAAATCGGCACTTATGTCTTCCCCAAAACAACGGATGTCTATGTCCCCGATATGCAAATCGTTTATGAACGTTTTCTCGTGGAATTCCTGAGCGGCGCCAGAGAAAAGAAAAAACCGGGGTGAGTGAAGAAATGGAAAAGGAACAATACTTTAATATCAAACGACCGGAAAAGTCATGCCTCCTGTGCGGATGCTCACTCCTCGAGGCGGAAAAACATCCCTCCATCCTTGTGCATGGCGGTGATGAACCCTTGCGGAAGGACTTTTGTCCTAAGTGCTGGGAACGTCTCCAGGACAGGGAATATTTTTCTTACTGGATTACAAAGAGATTGAAACCCGCTCCCGACAGGCGTCTGACAAGAAAGGAGCGGAATGACCTCCTTTTGCGCATGTTTGAATCCTTATACCAGCATAGTGATGAAAAAAAAGCCACCATGCTCTTTTATCTGGCTCATCTCCTGATGCGATACAAGATATTCAACTGGAAGGGAACGCGTTCAATGCCGGCGGATACTGAAAAGAATCTCCCCGAACGAACCACTCTCCTTTTTGAAAACAAGCAAACCGGTGAGGAAATTCAGGTTCCCGACCAGACGCTTGATGGTGAAAAGATATCCGTAGCTAAAAAAGAAATTGACGATTACCTCCAGAATAATATGTCCACAGAAATCCCGTAAGAGTCCACTAACTATAATGGTGAATAATAAAGTGGAATCAAAATAATCATAAAAGGAGTGTCCGGATGTCCAAGAGGAAAAGATTTACTCTGGAAATTGAAGACCAAATTATTCAAATGTATCAACAGGGCTGTCCTATGAATGATATTTATCAGAAGTATGATTTTCAACCAAGATTGCTTTATTCTATTATAAGAGGTCATGGGCTTTATCCATCCAGACGCAAACAAAAATCACCTGGAGAAACATTTATTTGTCCAGAATGTGGAGAAACTAAGAAGCAATCAGAACGCTCTAAGGGGTATAGAATATGTTTACCGTGTATAAGAAAAAGAGTCATGAGAACTATTATGAAAAATAAATATGGTATCAGTGAAGCCGAATATGAAAAACAATTGGCAAAACAGAGAGGGAAATGTGCAATTTGTGGCAAAGAATTCGATTTTAAGAATAAAAATATAGATACAATACATATCGATCACTGTCATACAACCGGTCGATTACGTGGGTTGCTCTGTGGGGAATGTAACAAGGGAATTGGATTTTTTCATGATAGTCCAGAATTGCTGCTTGCTGCGATTAATTATCTAAAAAATCACGAGAATTTTAAGAAACAAAAATAATCGATATAAATATTTGTTGAATAAAATTTAGGCTTTCGCCATAATCTTAGAATTGAAGTATGTGTTTATAAATCAACCATAATCAATAATTTATATTGATTTTGAACTATATATATTGCATTCTTCGCCAAATTGACATTTGGCGAAGAATGCAATATTGTGTTTTTGTGGTCTTTTGTGGGTTTTGTGAGAGTATTGTGGGTATTTTATCATGGTTGACAAAATATCAAAGCTGAAAAAACATCAAATTAATTTGAAAGAACAAAAATGAGAATATCAGAAATCGTTAATAATTTTGATACATACTTGAGTGTTGAACGTAATCTTGCCGAGCGAACTCGTAAAGAGTACCGTCAGGAATTACGCAAATTAGTGGAATACATTATTCACTCGTCAGGAACTGAACCTGTAATTGGGAGAATTGATACACAGATAATTAGACAATATCTATATCACCTTCAGCTTGAACATGAATATAAAGCCGCTTCTATAGCGAGAACAATCGTTTCTCTTCGCACTTTTTTTAAATATTGCATCCAGGAAAAATTGGTCCAAAGTAATCCTCTATCAATAATTAGCAATCCTAAGATGCCAAAAAAATTACCCGTTTATCTCATTAATAGTGAATTGCAAAAACTCCTTTCCGCTCCCGATCAAACAAATCTTATGGGAATACGAGACTTTGCCATATTAACAATGCTTTCTTTTACTGGTATCCGCTTGAATGAACTCGTAAATACTACTCTAAAAGATTTGGATTTGGAGCGAGAAACATTAAAGGTTTGGGGGAAAGGTTCAAAAGAAAGGTTAGTTCCTTTAAATAAAATCGTGATAAATTCAATAAAGACCTACCTTGAAAGACGCCCCATTTCCGATTCTGAAGCGATATTCTTAAATAAGTTTGGAACCCGTCTCTCAGGACGTTCTGTGGAAAATATTGTGAAAAAATATGTCCAGCTTGCAGGCATCAACAAATCGAAAATTTCACCTCACAAACTGCGCCATACATTTGCCACACTTCTTCACATGAAGGAAGTGGACATCATCGAAATCCAGAAACTCCTCGGTCATGCCTCTATCACAAGCACTCAGATTTACACCCACACCAATCCGGAAAAACTGAAACGGGCTGTGGATAAGCTGGAGAATCTTGAATGAGCCGTGAAAGGAGCATGAGGATGATACTTGGAATTATTTCCGATACACATGACCATCTACAGCGCATCGCTGAGGCAATAGATGTATTCAGGAATGAAAAAGTCGGCGCCGTTGTGCACTGCGGGGATTTTGTTGCACCATTTGCCTTGAAACTCTTTCAGAGGCTTGAATGTCCGTTTTACGCAGTCTTCGGAAACAATGATGGGGAACGCAAAGGATTGCTCAAAACCGCGGCGACCTTTGGCGGTGAGATTCAAAAACCTCCTCATCTGTTTCTTATCGACAATCGAAAAATTCTACTCAATCACGAATCGCTCACGGAAAAAAAGTTGAATAAGCTGGGAATCAAACCGGATTTTATTCTCACAGGTCATACCCATAAAGCGGACTTCACAACGCTAAATGGCATTCCGTTAATCAACCCGGGCGAGGCATGTGGATGGCTGACATCCGAAGCCACCATAGGAATTCTTGACCTCGCAACGGGTGAATACAGAAAGGTGGTTCTCAATGGTTAGAAGATTTCTTTTACTGCTCTGCTTCACCCCGATTTTCTTGATGGCTGGTCTATTCTCTGGATTCAAACTCACAGGCAACAAATGCACCGTTGCATTCACCGGCGACCTGGGGGATGTCTTTCACCCAACGGGAAATCAATCGGGAGTTTCCCCGAAAATAAACCGATTGAATGATATTATAAATGAGTTGAAAAAGTCTTATCCTGAGGTCATCTTTGTTGATACGGGTCATTTCCTGAATCTCCCAGACACCACTGAGACAGATTACAATAACATACCAGTCATGACATTTTTACAAACGAGCACTTTTGAGCTGGCAAATCTTGGGGCAAGAGACCTCCTCATGGCAAATAGCCTGAGATTATTTGATACTCACAGGGATAAAAAGCCCGCCCTCCTTTCAATTTTCAAGGATTGTGAGAGTGGGAAAAATAATGGTGACACTTTTAAAGACGTCAGTATTGGTGAAGCCGGGGCGATTCGTTTTCTTGGAGCCGCTATTTTCAATACAGAGCGCTTTGCGCCTTCACTGATGAAAAGATACAAATCCCCGGCTCTGCCGGATATGCTCCTTGCTTTATTGGAACAAAGTCCGCGCTCGACAATATCCATCCTCCTCTCCTGCCTCTCCCCTGCCGAAAATGACTCGATTGCGGAAAAAGTCACCTCACTTTCCCTGATAATTGAAAAAGATGCTTCACCAAAACACCCGGTGAGGAAGGTTCATAATACATATATTGTTCATCGTGATGAAATGGAGACCGTTGGTCTTGTGACATTCAAGATAAAATCGACTGGTGTCATCGGGAATATATCTGTTAAGAATTATCATCTTAACAAAAAGAAAAACAGCATCTTTTCTTTTTTGAACAGGAAAAAGTCTGAGACTTCCACCTCTCCCCTGCCCCGTATCGGGGAGATGCTCCCCTGGGAGGAACTTTTGGGAAAAGTGGGCATCCAACATGACTCCTATGAGATAAGACGTATCACTGCCAGTGGCTATTCATCCAGAGTGAATTCAACCAATATTTATTATTATGACCTGTTCAAATATTATAAAAGAGTCGGGAAATCTTTCTATGTTGACCACGCCCTCGGCAGAGGATACCCGCAATTACTCTTTATTGCCACTCTGGATAACGACAACCGGCTCGCATCTGTGGATTTTGTCTTTCCCATCACCCTTCCGGAAGGAATAGCGGAGGCTGACGGATTTCTTAAATCCTACATCGGGAAACGACACAATGAGATTCAGTTTGAGCCAGGCGGTTGCTCAGGCATGGAGATAGTGTTCAAGGCTCTCCACAATGACCTCTGGCTCCTTCTTGAAATTGCGGCAAAATTTACTGACCAGGATTAAAACTGCCATATGAGGACAATGCCTCCTCAGAGCGCAAGAAATGTCGCCCTTGATATACTTATACGAGTGGAGGGTGATAAAGAATCCACGCTATCAGAGATTGCATCCTTCGTTCTAAATCAGTCAACCCTTGATGAGCGTGACCGTTCCCTTGCTATGGATATTGTCTTCGGCGTTCTGCGTCACCGCCTTATGATTGACCATGCCTATAAACAATTTTTAAAGGCGAGGGCTCCCCTGAATCCCGAAATTCGCGAAATCCTGAGGATAGGAACATATCAGATACTTTTTCACACCCGTGTCCCACACCATGCTGCCGTCAATGAGGCAGTAAAGACAGCCGGTCAACTTTTCAGCCGGAGGGAGGCGGGCTTTGTGAACGCCATTCTGCGAAGGGTTACGCGGTGTTCACTGGATGAGATTAGATTTCCCGGTGAGGGAAAAGACCCTGCTCAAGCCCTCTCGTCAAGATATTCCTTTCCCATGTGGATGGTGAAAAAACTTCTCCGTCAGTATGGGGTATCGAAAACAAGTCAGTTCCTTTCCTTCAGCAATGAACATCCACCACTGACGCTCAGGATTAATACCTTGAAAATAACCCTGCCTGAATTCATGGAATGGATGAGGAAAAATCAACCGGAGGTTGAACCTGTAACATGCCGATATTCACGAGAGGGCCTTTCCGTCAGCGGTCTGGCGCTAAAGGCGGAATGGCTGCCATTACAGAAAGGCTGGGTGTATATCCAGGATGAGGCGTCCCAGATGGTCAGCCTCTTTGCCAATCCGGCGCCGGGAATGCGGATTGTGGATTTCTGCAGCGCCCCGGGCGGGAAACTCACCCACCTCGCCGCGCTCGTTCAGAACAAGGCTGAATTCATATCCCTCGACCTGCACAGGGAGCGCCTGAAGAAGGTAGAGGAGAACTGCAAACGCCTCGGTGTTTCAAATGTCCGTATGGAGGTGCTCTCACGGGAAACTCTTCAGGAAATAGAAAAGCGACCGGCGGACATGGTTCTGACGGATGTCCCCTGCAGCGGGCTCGGCATCATCCGTCGTCACCCCGACCTAAAATGGAAAAAAAGCGAGCGGATGCTTAAATCAATGCCGGAGAACCAGATTGAGATTCTCGAAAAGGCGTCAGACCTCGTAAGACTCGGGGGATTTCTCGTCTACAGCACCTGCACTGTCCTTGAAGAGGAAAACCAGGGTGTGGTAAGAAAATTCCTGAAAAGATATCCTGATTTTGAGCTGGAGAAGGAAGCCGGCGCTCTTGGTGACGCCGCACGCACCTTAATCACGCCTGAAGGATTTCTCATCACATTCCCGCCGGAAACAAAGACGGATGGTTTTTTTGCCGCGCGGTTAAAAAGGATTTCCGTATCACGTCACTTTTGACGCACGAACTCCGTATCCACTATTCATTACTATCATCATCCGTTCCCATTTTCAAAAGTGGGAAATTGGAGAGACTTGTTGTTACATGCTCAAATGACAACTTAAAAAAGTTGAGAATTTCGGAGACAGTGAAGTCATACATCTGTTCAGAGAGGGTATTGAGGTCAATGTCAATGGAAAGGGCATAATCAAGGGTGGGGTCATTGGCGTTGCGAAGGGTTTGATACCTCACCCAGCGGTTGACGATAAAGTTTTCAAGGGAGAGCTTGTGCAGGATGCCGATATTGATTTCATGGGCGTCAGAAAACAGATTTTCCTTAAAGACCTCCTCTGAGAGGTATTTATTGGCAGAGCTCCCTATTTCAGTTATAAGCCGAATCACGCATCCAAGGCGCAGAATCCTGGGATTTATAAATTCCATTGTGGACTGCACCTCACAATTGAGGCACTCAAAAAAATGAGGAAAGAGGGAGACAAGGGTGGGATGCAGATTGCGTGTATCCTGATACAGAAAGGCGATATGATTATGGCCAAATTGCGCAATATAGGACTGGTCGGGATTTCTGATCTCTATCCGCGGAACCTGAGGAGGCGCATTTTGAGGAGCGGTCAGGATATTGGGGTCATTTGAGAAGATTCTGGAGACATTCCTGATAAACTCGGAGGTGAACTCCAGTTTGTTGTCAATCGTGTAAGGGTTTGTGAAGAGAACCGCATGAATCGAGCGTAAAAACAGTCCTTGCATCATAGTCTATTGCTCCCCACATTATCGAAATCGGACTTTTTTTAACCCATAATTTAAAATTGAGGTTGACAGAACCATAGGCGCCACATATCGGAGATTGTTTTTTTTGATGCTTGCTCTCAAAGAGCCTGGCATTTTTTCCCGTGGGCGTGTAGCTCAGAAGGTAGAGCAGCGGCCTTTTAAGCCGTTGGTCGCAGGTTCGATTCCTGCCACGCTCACCATGAAATATCTCCTCATCTTTGCCCCCATCGTCTAGGGGTTAGGACACCGGCCCTTCAAGCCGGCAGCAGGGGTTCAAATCCCCTTGGGGGCACCAGAGTTCTCAAGGCTTTGCTCCAAACGGAGACAAAGCCTTTTTTATTTCAAAGGTCAATCCTCAAGATGATATTCTTTTTTGATGCGATAAATGACCTCGTTGATCTCACACTCCCTCCAGGTATGCATGTTCTCAAGATTCCGTTTCACAATGTCAAGATTCCTGGTCGTCTCATAAACCTTTTTTGCCTGGACATACTGATAATCATCCACCCAACACCTGTCCTCCCTGAGACCGCAACCTGAAATCAAGAATAATATAATAACAAAAAGTACAAACAATAACACTTTCATCAGAGCACCCTTTCAATTTCTGAAAGATGTGAAGATATTACCGGCTGAAATGGGTCATGAGTCAATCTTTTTTTCAACATTTGGGAAAAATGGCGGTCGGGAATAAATGGGTTATTTAACCATTTGACGGCGCTGATAGACTCCTCTTATATATATCTAATTCTTGAATAACGCATATCGGTTTTGTATATCATGGGCAATAAGAACGAGGTCGTATGAAAAAAAACATACTTTATCTTTCACCAAGCAACCGCTGGCTTGGGGCGCAGATAAGTCTTCATGTCATGCTAAAAATGCTGGACAAGGAACGGTTTAATCCAATCATCGTATGCCCCTCGCCTGACGGTCCCTTTGCCAAAATCTTAGAAGAAGATGGTTTTCATGTGGAATATCTGCGGCTGTGGAACTGGAGAAAATACAAATACGTTATTCATCGCCTGATTTCCGTGTGGAAACTCCGACGACTTATACTCAGGGCGAAGAGCGACCTGATTCATTGTAATGAATTCTGGACAGCCCCCTATGCTTACTGGTCAACCATAGGACTCAATATTCCTATCATCAGTCATGTCCGACTCAGCATGACCCCTAAAAAGATTCATGATTATTATCTGGGTCATATGACGCGGATTGTTTGCGTATGCAAGGACCTGGTGGAAAAATTTTCCACCTGGCCTGACTATAGAAAACGTGTTGTGTCCATCTATAATGGTGTAGACTTGGAAGAATATAACCCGCAGCGGGTCCAGGAGGGTGAAATCAGGAAAAAATTTGACATCCCCCCTGATGCAATCGTGATTGGTCTGGTGGGGCAGATTAGTGAACGCAAGGGACAGGACAGGCTTATACATATTGCCTCGAGGCTCATCCAGCAGTTCTCAAACGTCCGATTTATGATTGTTGGCGGTTCCCATGAACCGGAATATGAACAAAAAATACACACAATGATCGACCAGAGAAACCTCAGGGGCTATTTCATTTTTACGGGTGATTTGAGAGACATGCCAAAGGTGTATAAAGCCCTGGATATCCTTGTTCTGCCATCGCTCATGGAGGGTTTTGGACGTGTTGTTGTGGAGGCGGAGGCGATGGAGATACCTGTGGTAGTCTCTTCCACTGGCGGTCTGGTTGAGGTGGTCGACCCGGGCAAGACGGGCTTTATATTCTCCCTGGAAAATGACCAGGAGATGCTGGACTATCTTGCGAGGTTGTGCGAAAGCAGGGAACTCAGGCTCCGCATGGGGAAGACGGGAAGGGTCTCTGTGGGGGAGAATTTTTCCAAGGAGAAAATGATTGCACAGATCACCTCGCTTTATAATGAGGTTTTTGAGCATGTCTCCCGAACGCAATAAAATGGTAATTGCCCATGTGATATCAGCCCTGGGACGTGGAGGGATGGAGAACGCTGTTGCGCGCCTTGCCCTTCAGCAAAAAAAATCAGGACACAATGTCCATGTGGTTTGCATCCGGGACATGGGTCCAACAGCAGAGATATTGCAGAATGGAAATATTCCTGTCCACTTTTGCCCTTTTCGCTCCAGACTTGATCCAATATCCATCAACAGACTCCGAATCTTATTCAGGAAACTTGGCATAAATGTTGTCCAGACTCACAACTATCGTCCGAATGTTTCCGGAACCGTCGCAGGCAGACTGGCACGGGTCCCCGCTGTTATATCGTCCCTCGAAACCGTGAACAGATGGGATACCATCCGTCAGTTCTGGATTGACCGCCTCCTTTGTTTCTGGCGCGATGCCATTGTTTGTGTCTCTGAAGAGGTTAAAGAACAGTATCTTGAAAAAATCAAATGGTGTCGGAAAAAATGTCACGTCATTTATAATGGTATTGATTTGCAAAAATTCAGGGGTGTGAATAAGGCAATATATTTGTATGAAAAGTATGGACTTCCCCCAGATGCCATATATGTAATATCCATAGCCCGACTGGTTAAAATCAAAGACCATTCCACCCTTCTCATGGCATTCGGAAAAATTGTGAATAAAAATGAACATGTCCATCTTTTGCTTCTTGGTGAAGGGTCATTGCGGGGAGATTTGGAGCGCCAGACATCAGAATTGCAACTTGAGGGGCGAGTTCACTTTTTAGGCCATCAGGATAATGTTGATGAATGGTTGAGCATTGCTCAAATATCAGTTCTTTCCACACATACTGAAGGATTTTCCTTAACTGTTCTCGAATCCATGGCAGCAAAAATTCCTGTGATTGCAACAGCGGTTGGTGGAAATCTCGAAGCGATACAGGATGGAGTGACAGGTTATCTAACTCCTCCTCGCAATGCCGATGCAATCGCTGAAAAAGCGCTCTATCTCATTCAAAATCCAGAGATGGCAAAATCAATAGGGAGACGCGCGGCAAAGGTCGTGGAGGAAAAGTTCACCATTGAAGCGACTGCAGGAAAAACCCTGGAGTTGTATCAAAATATCCTGAGCCGAAAAGGATATAAAATAGAGAGTCCATGAAAATAGTTCATGTAATACCATCTCTGGCAATGGGTGGTGCAGAAACCCTTGCCATCAATCTTGCCGCCGCCCAGAAATCGCTCGGACATGAAACCGCCATCTGCTGCGTTATGTCGCCTCCCGAAAAAGGAGTTCTATTCAAAAGGGCACAGGATTTTAATATCCCCTGTTACTATTCTTACTCCAAGCACGAGCCAAGGGTGATGTCCACTATAAGGCTGGTCAGTCTGATTCGCCACATTGCGCCCGATGTGGTTCAGAGCCATTCCCCCAGAGCCAATTCCTGCACAACTGTGGCTGCCAGGCTGGGCGGTGTTAAATGTATTACTGCCACGTTTCATAACTCATTTATCTGGGCGAATAAAAGACAGCAGAAGTGGGGGCGATGGACGTCTCGTTGGCAGGATGTGATTTTTTGCGATGCGGAGTTCATCAGAAAACATCTCATTGAAAAGTGCCACATTGCTCAAAGGAAGGCAAGGGTTGTTTATCCGGGAATCTTCATACCTGAACAGTTAGTTTCGCCGGACGCGAAAAAATTATTCCGAGAGCAATGGGGAATCAGGGAAAATGAGAAATTGGTGGGCATTGTGGCAAGACTCGCTGATGTGAAGGACCACAATACATTCATTAACACTGCTGAGATAGTTTTACGAACGAGTCAGAATGTTAAATTTCTGATTGTTGGTGATGGACCCAGGAAAGGAGAATTGAAAAAGTGCATTATTGATAAAAAGCTTGAAGGGAATGTTCTTATTACGGGATTTATCAAATCTCTGGATCTGGTCTGGAGTATGCTTGATATTTTTGTTCTGACATCGCTCTCCGAGGGGTTTCCAGTAAGCATCCTTGAGGCATTTGCCTCAGGGGTGCCCGTCATTGCAACCAATGTTGGCGGTATTCCTGAAATAGTAAAGTCGGGTGAAAACGGTTTTCTTGCAGATCCTAAAAGACCGGAGCAGGTTGCCGCTAAAATTCTTGAGATTCTGGAAAGTCCCGTCCTTATGGCGCAAATGCGAAACAATGCAATGTCTACCGCTCACTCCTTTCAGATTGAAAACATTGCTCAAAAAACTATCACCTCTTATAAGGAATTCTCGCGATGAGGATAACAACCATCAGCCTTCGGGAATATGTTAATTTGATAGGCGAATTAAAAATTGATAGCATTTCTCAGTTGCCCCAATATTATCAAATCAGGGAAGTCCTACATCCCGGCGAACACCGTTTGGAGCCTTGAAATGTCGGAATTTCACCAAAGACTTAAATCCAAAATCATACCATGTGACACCAAACCCAAAGAGAATGAGATTGACCGGATCAAAAGAATTTATAACTCTTTTATCAGAGATAATGACCAATATAATGAAAAAATAAACTCACTTTTGCGGACGTATGTAAATTTAGCGTTTGATGAAATCAAAGAATCCATCCGCTGCATAATTAACACTTATTATACCCCTGAAGATGTCGAGCATTTAAAGGTACTTAAGGTGGGTGCGGCATGG